>JBEGRV010000026.1:0-13390 GCA_041180285.1 Actinomycetota bacterium | reverse complement strand
TGGATTCACTGCCAGAAGGCGTGGGTTTGCGTGACCCTGAGGTCACCGTGCGACAGGCCGACCTAACAATGGTTGAAAGCGCTTCGGTGCTATTTCCGCTGGGAATCGACACTCGCGTTGAGCAAAGTTTTGCTGATCAACTGAGCATTCGACTCTTCGCTGGCCTAAACCTCGGGTTGTTGCTCGCGATTGCCGCTATCGGTATCTCACTGATTTTCGGAACCACCGGTCTAAACAACTTTGCCCACGGAGAAATGGTCACCGCAGGCGCACTGTTCACCTGGCTGTTTTACACCGTGTTCGAGTGGCCGATTTTGGTTTCTGCCATCATCACGATTCTCATTGCGGCTGCCTTTGGCTACTTCCAAGATGCAGGCCTATGGAAGCCTCTTAGAAAGCGTCGTCTCGGCTTAAACCAGATGATGATCGTTTCGATTGGCTTTGCCATCGTGGTTCGCTACATCCTGCTGTTGTTCTTTGACGGAGACACCAAAGGCATCGGCACCGATTCAGAGATTATCGAACTGGGTGCGGTAAAAACTACCGCAACCTCCCTGATCTCCATGGGCATTGCCGCCGTTGCTTTAGCAGCAGTAGCGTTGTTCCTTACCCGCACACGAATGGGTAAAGCGACCCGTGCGGTCAGCGACAACTCTTCTCTAGCTGCCTCAACCGGTATCGATGTCGAGAGAATTATCCGCATTGTTTGGGTGCTTGCAGGTGCACTAACCGGTCTCGCTGGAATTCTCTACGGATTACAGTTCCAGGCCAACTGGCTAACCGGTTTCCAAATTTTGCTGCTGTTGTTTGCGGCAGTAACCCTAGGTGGTCTTGGCACCGCACTTGGCGCTACGGTTGGTGCGCTAATCATCGGAATGGTTGTCGAACTGTCGACAATCTTCTTGCCAACAGACCTCAAATATGCAGCCTCACTGGTCATCTTGATCGTCGTACTTATGGTTCGACCACAGGGTGTCTTGGGTAAAAAGCAGAGAATCGGCTAGGTGTAATCATGGATTGGCTAAGCATCATTAACCTCGCCCTAGGCGAGCTAATCAGCCCACTGACTGCTGTCTACGTTTTGGCAGCGCTCGGTTTGGCAGTGCACTTTGGCTTCACCGGTTTGCTCAACTTCGGGCAGGCAGCATTTGCTGCTGTGGGTGCCTACGGAATGGCGATTGCCATTCTTACGCTCAAACTGCCGCTGTTCGGTGCGGTTGCGTTCGGCATCGCAGCCGTTGTGGTCTTCGCACTAATTCTCGGAATTCCGACACTTCGTTTGCGTGCCGACTACTTGGCCATCGTGACCATTGCGGCATCTGAAATCTTCAGGTACTTCATGACCACCATTGGTTTCTCAGATGTCACCGGAGGATCTTCGGGCCTGAGTGCTTTCAACAAAGAGTTCGAATCTCTCAACCCATTCCCAGATGGCGTCTACGGGTTCGGGCCATTTACCTTCCGCGAAGAGCAACTCTGGATTCGCGTTGTCGGCTGGTCACTGGTAGCGGTTGCAGCCGTATTCCTCTGGTTGCTAATGCGTTCACCTTGGGGGCGTGTGCTGCGCGGTATTCGCGAAGATGAAGACGCCGTTCGCAGCCTTGGCAAAAATGTGTTCGCGTACAAGCTTCAGGCACTGGTTATCGGTGGTGTACTCGCCGGAATTGGTGGAATGGTGTTCTCGTTTAGCTTGGCGAACGTCCAGCCACAGTCGTGGGGAACCACTTTCACCTTCATGATTTGGACCGTGTTGCTATTAGGTGGTGCCGCGACAATCATGGGGCCAATTATCGGAAGCATGATTTTCTTCGTGTTGCTAATGCTCACCCAGAGCATCATTGGTGGCCTGGTCGAAATCGGCTGGTTGCCTTTCCTAACACCACCACAGGTAGGCCAGATCCGTTTCTTGCTAATTGGTCTAGTGCTGATGCTGCTGGTCATTTTCAGACCCCAGGGTATTTTCGGGAACAAAAAGGAGCTGCAGTTCAATGGCTAACGAAATCGCCGTAGGCGCCGCTGCACCGGGGTGCAAGAAGGTCGAT
Organism: Actinomycetota bacterium; assembly: GCA_041180285.1. Taxonomy (GTDB): domain Bacteria; phylum Actinomycetota; class Actinomycetes; order Actinomycetales; family Microbacteriaceae; genus Rhodoluna. The sequence goes on along the minus strand of JBEGRV010000026.1, from coordinate 11,348 downwards.
CCGATTCTTGTCGCTGACAATGTCACTCGCCAATTTGGCGGTTTGACCGCAGTGAATGTCGAACACCTCGAGATTCCACGCGGGCAAATCACCGCACTGATTGGGCCAAATGGAGCCGGTAAAACCACGCTGTTCAACCTGCTGACCGGTTTTGACAAACCGAACACCGGAACCTGGACCTTTGAGGGTAAAAACCTCGCAGGAATCTCGTCATACAAAGTGGCACGCCGCGGCATGGTTCGCACCTTTCAGCTAACCAAAGCGCTTAGCCTGCTAACCGTGATTGAAAACATGCGCTTGGGTGCAAAAGACCAGCCTGGTGAATCATTCTGGCGTTCGCTAATCAAGCCTCTTTGGTCAGGCTACGAGGCTAAAATCACCGAAAAGGCAGATGAACTGCTCAAGCGTTTCAAGCTCGACGCCAAGCGTGAAGACTACGCGGCCGCTCTATCTGGTGGCCAGCGAAAGCTGCTAGAGATGGCCAGAGCTCTAATGAGTGACCCAAAGCTAGTGATGCTCGATGAGCCCATGGCCGGAGTAAACCCGGCGCTAACTCAGAGCCTGCTGGAACACATCAAAGGGCTGAAGGCTAACGGCACCACCGTTCTGTTCGTAGAGCACGACATGCACATGGTTCGACACATCAGCGACTGGGTCATCGTTATGGCCGAAGGAAAGGTTGTTGCTGAAGGTCCTCCGGCTCAGGTTATGAAAGACCAGGCCGTAATCGATGCATACTTGGGTGCACACGCCGACACCGACCTCGGTTTGGTTGAAATCAAGAGTTTGAAGGCGGGAAACTGATGAGCCAAAATCAACCGGTAGTTTTTGCTGACAATCTGCACGCTGGCTACCTGCCAGGAATCAACATTCTGAACGGCTGCTCATTGACTGCCAATCAAGGTGAGCTAATCGGCATCATCGGCCCAAACGGTGCCGGTAAATCGACGCTGCTGAAGTCAATCTTCGGTCAGGTCAACGTTAGGTCTGGCAACATCTACCTAAATGGTGAAGACATTACCGGCCTAAAGGCAAACAAGTTGGTTTCTAAGGGTGTTGCATTTGTGCCTCAAACCAACAACGTTTTCCCAAGTCTGACCATCGAAGAAAACCTAGAAATGGGTGTTTTCCAAACTCCTAAGCGATTCGCTGAACGATTCGAATTTGTCACTAGCGTTTTCCCAGATTTGGCGAAGCGTCGCGCTCAGAAGGCCGGCTCCCTATCCGGTGGTGAACGTCAGATGGTCGCCATGGGTCGAGCTCTAATGATTGACCCATCTGTGCTGCTGCTAGATGAGCCTTCGGCAGGTCTGTCACCAGTTCGCCAAGACGAAGCCTTCCTGCGTGTTCGCGAAGTGAATGCCGCCGGTGTGACCGTAATTATGGTTGAGCAAAATGCTCGTCGCTGTTTGCAGATTTGCGACCGAGCATACGTGCTCGACCAAGGTAAAGATGCCCACACCGGAACCGGTAGAGAGCTGCTAAACGACCCAAAGATGATCGAGCTATACCTAGGAAACCTAGCCGAACTCGACTAATGCACATGATTCTGTTTGCCTAATTTAGGCAACTAGATTCTCAAGGTTAAGAAGAAATCCCCCGGACATTGTCCGGGGGATTTCTTTTGGTTTACTACTGAACCGAGTTACCTGCAACCACGTTGATTAGGTCGCTGGTTCCCTCTTTACCGTACTGGTAAATACCGATTGAAGCACCGGTTGGGTCACCGTTCTCGTCGAACTCGATTGGACCTGAGTAACCGTCGTAGTCAACGTCTTCGCCAGCTTCGATAGCTGCAAGACCGTCAGCGTAGTTGGTCACCTTGGTTCCACCAGTTGAAACAGACTGCATGTTTGCAGCGATTGCCTCACCTGAGTCGTCGCCAGCCTGCTGAGCTGCAAGAGCTAGCAAGATAACTGCGTCGTAGGTCTCAGCACCGTAAGCAAACTCAGTTAGCTCTTCGCCGGTCTTCTCCTTGTAGATGTCGGCTAGACGCTGCTTGAATGCCTCGTCAAGCTTGCCACCAGGAAGGGTACCCTTGGCGCCCTCTAGGTAAGAAGCCCATGACTCTTCTGAGTAGTTAGCTAGGTTTCCGTCGACTAGGTAGATCTTTGAACCGTCGAAGCCCTTCTTCTGAAGTGCTGGAGCGATCTTCTTGAACTCGTCGTATGAAACCACTAGAACTGCGTCTGGGTCAGCAGCAACAGTCTGGTCAACGATGCTGTCGAAGTTGGTCTCAGCCTCTGGGAAAGCCAGCGATGAAACTACAGTTGCACCGGCACCCTCGATGGTTGCCTTGGCCTTAGCCTCTAGACCCTCACCGTATGAAGTCTGCTGGTAGATGATTGAGACGTTCTCGTTACCATCAGCAACAATTTCGTTTCCAACGATTGCACCCTGAAGTAGGTCTGAAGGCGCGGTACGGAAGTAGTATCCGCCGTCATCCCAGGTGGTTAGGTCAGGAGCGGTGTTTGACATCGAAATCTGAACGACCTTGGCGTCGGTGATCTGGTCGATGATCAAACGAGTTACACCAGAAGCTGCAGCACCAACGATGGCGTCAACGCCCTCAGAAAGTAGCTTGGTAGCAGATGCAGGCGCAACGGTTGGGTTGTCGCCGTCTGATGAGTCTTCGATTGAGAACTCGACTGGCTTCCCTAGAACACCGCCGGCGGCGTTGATGTCGGCAACTGCCAACTCAATACCTGCGATTTCAGGTGGTGAAAGGAATGCAAGTGCTCCGGTTAGTGGAATAACTGCACCGAGCTTAAGGACACCATCGCCCTTAGCAGCAGGTGCTTCCTCTGCAGCCGAGCAACCGGCAAGTGCGATTGATACTGCTGCAGCTGCAGCTAGTACTCCCGCATACTTGCGCGAAGTTGAGAATGCGCTCATATAAATAACTCCTATGTGATTGGAATTGCAGCGCGTAGCTACGCTGCCCGAAATTGAGTCTAATGGAGGCAGGTTTTAACCTGCGATGCCGACTATGGCTTTGCGTAATAAATGGACGCAGAACCTAGCAAAAACATCAATTTGCCGGGTGGTTTATCTTCGTATTTCGTAGTTAATCTGTATTTAGACAACTGATTTCGTGTCTAATTGGAGTTATTGGTTTCGATGTAACAATCTTGTTTCAGAATAAAGAAGTTTCCTACTAGCGGGTTCGAGACTTGAATTTTCGAGATGCATCGATAGTCAGAACAACTAGCGCTATCCATACGAATGCGAAGCCAATCCAGCGCGGCAGTGACATTGGTTCTCCAAGGATTAGAACTGCAACGATGAATTGAAGGGTGGGCGTCAAATACTGCATCAAACCCACCCAGCTCAGAGGTAAATGTTTAGCAGCCTCGCCGAAAAGAATTAAGGGTATCGCGGTCAAGAAGCCGAAGCCAACTAAACCTAAGGTCTCCCAAAGCCCGGCTGAGCCGAAACTCAGTTGGCTTCCGGGCTGCCCGGCCAAAATTATCAACTGAAGCCCGGCAACCGGAACCAAAATTCCGGATTCAACTACATACCCGTTCAGTGAGCTGATCGAACCGGAGAGTTGGTTTTTTGCATAACCGTAGATCGAAAAAGAAGCTGCCAGTGCAAGCGCCAGCCACGGGGGTGCTCCGTAATTAACCGTCAGGATTGAAACGGATACCAACGCGAGGGCGACCGCCACAACCTGCAGTCTTGAAAGCCGTTCTTTTAGAAAAAGTACGGCTATCAATATGGTGAATAGTGGATTGATGAAATAGCCCAGCGAGGCATCCACAGTATGTTTTGTCGCCACGGCAAAGACGTACACAGACCAATTTATGTAAATCATCACGGTGGAAACGATGATCAGCAGAAATGTTTTTCGAGACTTGAGCGCCTGAAATATTTCTCGCCCATTTCGCAGCGCCAAGACAAAAATCACGCCGAACACGAAGCCAAAAATCACTCGCCACGCAATTACCTCCCATGCATTAGCAAAGCTGAGGGCCGTAATGATGATGGGAAAAGATCCCCAAATGAGGTAGGCAGCCGCGCCAGAAGAAAACCCCCGGACAAGTCCGGGGGTTCGCTGTGCAGTCATAGGTTCGACTCTATCGAACGACAACCGCCAAAACGTCACGAGCTGACAGAATCAGGTACTCTTCACCGTCGTACTTAAGCTCGGTGCCACCGTACTTAGAGAAGATAACCTTGTCGCCAACGTTTACGTCAACTGGAATTCGCTTGCCTGCGTCGTCGACACGACCTGGGCCTACAGCGATAACCTCGGCCTCCTGTGGGCGCTCTTTGGCGGTGTCAGGAATGACCAAGCCCGATGCGGTGACCTGCTCGGCTTCGACCGGACGAACTACGATGCGATCTTCAAGCGGCTTAATTGAAACCGACATTTTGACCTCTTCTTCAAATAGATTCTTTAGCAAACTCAACTACTGAGTGCTAATAAAACTTTAGGGCATCTTTAGCACTCTTGCAAGGCGAGTGCTAATTGCATTTTCGAGCTAGCCTTAGCAGGTGAACCGCGAAGAGTTTTTGGCACTGATAAGCCCCGAGGGGCAGCAGTTACTCGGCGAAATTAGTGAACTTGATCAAAAAATCGATGTGGTCAAGTTGGTTAGCAAACTACGCCAGCAAGGCCACAGCCCCCTGGTGGTTGCCGCGGTTCTAGATCAGGCAAAATTGCGTCGACGCGGGTCTTCTAAATTTGGTGAATTCGCGAACACCATGTTCTTCACCGAGGCGGGCCTAGAGCAGGCCTCGCGTCTTCAGGTCGCTGCATTGCACGCCGGACGATTCAGAAAAGCAGGCTTAAAAAAGGTGGGTGACCTCGGTTGCGGTATTGGAGCCGAGTCGATGGCCATGGCATCGATCGATCTTGAAGTAACTGCTGTTGAAATTGACGAGGTTACTGCAGCATGCGCAAGCTACAACCTTGCGCCGTTCGAAAATGCCCGCGTTGTATGTGCCGATGTGGCTGAAATTAACCTGGATGAATTTGACGGTCTATTCTTTGACCCAGCCCGCAGAGAACTATCGAACCCGAGGGGCAGTAGGACGGTTAGAAAGTTCAATCCGGCCGATTTTTCACCTAATTTTAATTTCGTACTCGAATGTGCGACCAAAAAACCAACCGGCATCAAACTCGGGCCGGGCCATCCGCTTGAAGAAATTCCAACTGATGCAGAGGCCCAATGGGTGTCTGTGCGTGGCGATCTCGTGGAGCTGGGGCTTTGGTTTGGAGCACTGAAACGACCATCGGTGTCACGTTCGGCGCTATTGATTGACAGCGAAGGAACTCACGAACTCAATAGCGATAGCCATGAGCGTAGGTCTGCGAATGTTGGCGACTTAGCCGAATTTATCTACGAGCCTGACAACGCAATCATCCGATCTCAGTTAATTGCTGAACTCGCTGAACAATTCAGGCTGTGTCTAATTCATCCGGAAATTGCTTACCTGACCTCTACCGAAAAAGTGCAAACGCCTTGGTTGCGCGGTTTCCGGGTGCTGCAAAACCTTCCATTTGATCGCAAACAACTTCGCGCCGAACTTCGTCGTCGCGAGATTGGAACACTGGAAATCAAAAAACGTGGTTCAGATGTGGTTCCGGAATTGTTGCGGAAAGAACTTCAACTTAAGGGCAAGGGCACCGCCACTCTGATAGTTACCAGAGTTGGCGATGCCCATCGCGCACTTATTTGCGAAGCTATTTAGTCGCGCCAGCCCATCATTCCTGGGCCCATGTTGCCGTAGCCGCCATCGTAGTATCCACCTAGCCAGAAAAACTTCGCGATCAGCATTCCTACGCCTCCGATGATCCAAAAGGCAATTGTGCCGTAACCGATTACCAAACCGGCGATTGCCAGGCCTCGGCCCGACTCGCCAGTTTTCTTGATTTGAGCAAGCGAGATGTGGCCGGTGATGATTGCGGCAATTGCCGCAAAACTGGTCAACGCTGCTGCCAGAGAAACAACGGCAAGAGTGTTCAGTGAAGTGAAGTCGAATTTCTTTTTTTCCTCAGCCATTTTTTCTCCTTGCGATTGGCTTACGGCTAAAGCAAAACATTGAATGCTGTGAATTTACCGAGACTGAACTGTGGTTACCGGGAGAGTCGATTCGGCACCGAATGAGAGGGATGACGGCGCGCGGCCGGCCATAATCAGCTGGGCTCCGAGTGCTGCGATCATGGCCCCGTTGTCGGTGCAGAGACTAAAAGCCGGAATTCGTAGTTCGATGCCGTGCCTGTCACAACGTTCTTGCGCGACTTCGCGCAATCTAGCGTTGGCCACCACCCCGCCACCGAGTAGTAGTCGCGGCACACCTTTTTCAACGCAGGCGTTGACAGCCTTCGAAACTAGAACATCAACAACCGCCTCGCGAAAACTCGCAGCAACGTCTGCCCGATTGAAGTCTTCACCCTTGGCTTCAGCAACCTCAACCCATCTGGCCACCGCAGTCTTGAGCCCTGAGAACGAAAAATCGTAGCGATGTTTTTCCATGTCTTTGGGCAGGGTTAAGCCGCGCGGAAAACGAATGGCTGAAGGGTTGCCGCCGATTGCCGCACGATCAATTTCTGGCCCGCCCGGGTAGCGGAGACCAAGAACTCTTGCGACTTTGTCAAAGGCTTCGCCGGCCGCGTCATCAATGGTTTCACCGAGTAGCTCAACGTCATCGAGCAAGTCGCGCACTAAAAGCAACGAGGTGTGCCCGCCACTAACCAGCAGAGCCACCGTTGGGGTTTGAAGTTCACCGCGCTCTAGCACGTCGACACCGACATGGCCGACCAGGTGGTTTACGGCGTAAATAGGTTTGTTCAACGAAACGGCGAGCGCCTTTGCTGCACCGATGCCAACCATCAACGCCCCGCCGAGACCAGGCCCATTGGTTACGGCGATTGCATCAATTTCATCGAGCGAAACCTGAGCGGTAGCAAGTGCCTTATCGAGCGTAGGGCGAAGAGCCTCGAGGTGTGCTCGGGCGGCAATTTCAGGGACCACGCCGCCGAATCGGGCATGCTCATCCATTGATGAGGAAATTACGTTGGCGAGTAGCTGATTACCTCGCACAATTCCGATGCCGGTTTCATCACAGCTGGATTCAATGCCGAGCACTAAAGGTTGCCGGCCGCGAGATCGATGTTCGAGTTTGAGCCTCATGATCAGGGCATCAACACCGTCGGGCTGATAGTAGCGTCGCCTAATGTCGATTTGCTCAAAACCTAGTTTTCGATAGAGATTTTCAGCTGCCGAGTTATCAGCCCTTACCTCTAAAAACACCTCGGTTGCCGATAGCTGTTTCGCTTTTGCCAATAGTTTTTGCATTAGTGCGAGGCCTATTTTTTTACCCCGCTGTTGCTCGGTTACAGCAATGGTCTGAATATCGGCCTGTTCACTGACCGGCACTTTTGAAAGCCCAGCGTAACCAATCACCTGATCAGCTTCTACTGCAACATAGTAGTGAGTGTGATGAGCCAGGAGCTCAAAACGCATGGTTTCATCTGCCCAAGAATCTTTGCCAAAACAAGCATGTTCGATCTGCATGATCACCGGAAGATCAGCTTCGGTTGCTATTCGAATAATCATCCGCTGACCTTCTTTCCGGGCGATGGAACCGCATCGGGAGCGCGCAAATAGAGTGCACTGACGTCGCGATTCTCATTACCAGCCAGAAGTTGTTTGGCAAACACTCGGCCGATGTCAGCAGCAGAAACTTGGCCGTCTATGCGAATTGGATCGATGCCCCGGTCAGCCAAATGCTCCATTAGCAACTGCTCTGACATCACTGCGGGTTCACCAATTCGAATTGGTGCGCCACTGGAGTCGAGGCCGGAGTAGAGCGAGTGATAGACCTCTTTGCGACGGGCATCGGTAATTACCAAAAGCGGCTTAGTTTCGGATACCTGAGCTCGGCTCTCTCCAGCCAGATAGGCATAGGCAATTGCATCGTGGCTGACCACACCAAAAAGCGGCACCTTGGCCCCGGCGGCAAAAAGTTTCGCCGCCGCCAAACCAACCCTGAGGCCAGTGAATGGAGCGGGACCGCGCCCAGCAACCACAGCAGATATTTCTTTGGACTGGGCACCTGCAGATTGAATAACCTCAACCAGGGCATCGCCAATTACCTCAGCGTGACGCATGGTGTCTGCGATAGTTTTTTCGGCGATCAGCCGCTCACCTTCAAGCAAGGCAACCGAAGTACCCGATGAAGTGTCGATCGCAAGTGTGTACCTACTCATCGACCAAACTCCAAGCTGTTCCAGCGCTCACCCTCGCCAATAATGCGCACTTTGCGAACTTCACTTTCGCCGGTTTGGTCACGATCTATTTCAATGTCTAACCACGATTCAAATAGCCCATCGACGAAATCGCGACCCCACTCGATGAAGGTAATCGAGTTTTCAAAATCAATGTCTAGATCATCTAGTTCAGCCGGCGAACCCAATCGATAGGCATCAACATGAACCAGTGGCACCGATGAGTTTTCACGTTTGTGGGTTCGTGCAATCACAAACGTGGGGCTCGATACCGTGCCGATGGTGTTTAGCGCTTCGCCCACTCCCCTGGTCAACGTGGTTTTTCCGGCGCCAAGTGACCCGGTCAGAATTACGGCATCGCCGGCCCTGAGCTGCTGCCCTAATTGCACACCGAGATTGTGCATGGCGTCGGCATCAGCAATTTCTAACTCGGCAAGTAACCGAGTCAAATTTGCTCCTCGGTCGAACCCGTAAGCGAGCCCAAATAAGTTCGCTTCAAGCGGCCACCCATTCTGGTCACAATTTCGTAGTTGATGGTATCTGCCGCGGCGGCCAACTCGTCAGCCGAGGTTACTCCAGCCTCAGGGTCTCCAAATATGGTGACCCAATCACCTGGCTCTACCGGATCATCACCAACATCTATAACGAACTGATCCATGGCTATTCGAGAAAACACTCGGTACTTTTTGCCCTTGATGCTTACCACGGCTCGGCCCGAGGCGTTTCGCGGAAAGCCTTCAGCGTAGCCGATGGGCACCAAGGCCAAGTTGGTCTCACTGGTTGTGCGCTGCAGGTAGCCGTAGCTGATTCCTTCACCGGGGCCGACCCGCTTGACCAGCGACACCTGAGCGGCCACCGACATTGCCGGCTTCAACCCGTAGTCAGCAGAAGAATGGTCGGTGAATGGCGAAAGCCCGTAAAGGGAAACCCCGATTCGCACCATTTCATAGTGCGCCTGAGGGTATTTGATGGTTCCATCCGATGCGGTGAGATGACGAAGTTTGAAATCGATGCCGGCGGCGCGGGCAGCTGAAATTGCAGTCTCAAATTTCGCGATTTGTTCAAGGTCGTGAGCCTCACTGGTGCAGCTTAGGTGAGTAAAAATGCCGATCACTTCAATAAAACCTTCGAGCACCAGAGCCTTTACCTGAAGCAAGAAGTCCGGCCACTGGCCAACGGTTACGCCGTTTCGATTTAGGCCGGTGTCGATTTTGAGATGAACCTTGGCTGTCGTCTTTAGTCGTTCCGCCGCATTGGCGATGGCAAGCAGTTGTTCTGAACTTGAAACACCGAGCTCAATTTCTGCTTCGATCGCCCGCAGAAAATCTTCTTCGGGGTCGTGCAGCCAAGCCAAAATCGGTGTTGCAATAGCCGCGCTTCGAAGCTTCAGTGCTTCTTCAATGTCGGCTACGCCGAAATAATCAATACCCGCTGCCTCGAGTTTGAGAGCGACCTCAACCATGCCGTGACCGTAGCCGTCAGCTTTAACCACGCCCATAACTTTTGCTGAACCAACGCGCTTGCGAATAACCGAAAGGTTGTAGGCAATTGCGTCAAGGTCAACGGTCAGTTCCCGCATTAATTGCCTCCTTCAGCTATCACAAAGGCTACCGCCATACCGCCGTCATGGCTGATTGACAGGTGCCAAACCGAGATACCAAGTGCCCGAGCGAGCTCAGCTGTTTTTCCGCTCAGCTCAATGAACGGTTTTCCCGATTCTTCAGAGCCAACCCGAATACCATGCCATTCAATTCCGGATGCTCCGGATAGAGCCTTAATTACCGCCTCTTTGGCCGCAAACCGACCGGCAAGAGTTTGAATTGGCGCAAGTTCGTCTTCACGAAAAAGTCGTGCGGATAGGTTGGGGGTCTGCTCTAACTTTTCAGAGAACCGCTCGATTGAAACGGTGTCGACGCCAATTCCAAGAATCAATTGAGTTACTCGACGGTTACCGATTTGGCCAGGTTGCGAGGCTGGTCGACGTCGAGCCCCTTAGCGGCAGAGAGCGCCAAGGCAAATGCCTGCAGCGGAATTACCGTCAGAATGGCCGAAAAAATTGCCTCAGATTCGGGCACGAAAATAACGTTCTCACAGTATTGCCCGACCTGCAGGTCGCCCTCTTCGGCGATAGCAATCACCTTGGCGCCACGAGCCTTGATCTCTTGAATATTTGAGATCACCTTCGGGTGCAAACTGTCTTCATCTCGAAGCGAAGGAACTATTACGATTACCGGCTGGCCCTCTTCTATTAGGGCAATCGGACCGTGCTTTAGCTCGCCCGCGGCAAAACCCTCGGCGTGAATGTAGGCAAGCTCTTTTAGTTTTAGAGCGCCTTCCATAGCCACCGGAAAACCAACATTTCTTCCCAAAAACAGCACTGACTTGGCGTTGGCTAAATCGCGACCCAGCTGCTCAACCTCGTCGAGGCCCTCGAGCACCTTGGTAACGCGAGCCGGCATCTTTAGAAGCTCTTGGCCAAGCTCAAGCAGGCGTTTTTTAGCAGACGCATTTCGATGATGAGCCAAGAACAAGGCCATCAGCATGCCCGCGGTAATTTGGGCGGTAAGAGCTTTGGTCGATGCAACGGCCACCTCTGGGCCGGCATGTGTGTAGATGACGGCGTCTGACTCTCGGGCTAGGGTTGCCCCCTGGGTGTTGCAAATTGCCAAAACTTTTGCACCCTGCTCTTTGGCAAACCTGGTTGCCATCAGGGTATCCATGGTCTCTCCTGATTGGCTCACGGCTACCACGAGAGTGTTCGCTGTAATGATCGGATCGCGGTAGCGGAATTCGTGCGAAAGCTCTACCTGAACTGGAACTCGTGCGAACTTTTCAATGGCGTACTTGGTAATGTCGCAGGCATAGCTAGCTGTTCCGCAGGCGACCATGACGATTCGATCAATCGCTTGAATGTCAGCAGCGGTTAGGCCATCAAATTCAGCGAGCCGAACCGAACCATCTGACGCCAAACGACCCATTAGTGTGTCGGCCACCGCCTGAGGTTGGTCAGCAATTTCTTTTGCCATAAATGATGGCCAGCCGCCTTTGCTAGCCGCCGAAGCATCCCAATCAACCGAGAATTCTTCAGGAGTTACAGCATGCCCATCGA
>JBEGRV010000025.1:0-13409 GCA_041180285.1 Actinomycetota bacterium | reverse complement strand
ATCACTTGGAAATTTCGCTGCAGAGCCCAATTGAAACCAGCCAGATAGGCATCGCCCAGACCGGTTTTGGCTGTTCTGATCAAGAGATGAACGCGGGGCTGATTTCTAGCTATTTTTTCAACCAGCTGTGCAGTTCCATCGGGGCTGTTGTCGTCGACCACCAAAATTTCTAACTCCGGGTGTATTTCGGTGAGCTCGCTGAGCAAGGCGCCAATGTTTTCGGCCTCGTTGTAGGTGGGGACCACCACTAAAACTTGGTTACTCAAAATCCACCTCGTTTTCACTGAGTTGGTTGTCGCGACTAGTTTGAGTTTTTGCTCTCCAGGCCAGGCCTAACAGAAATAGTGCGGTGGCGACAATTAGAAACTTTATTGGAAGAGCAAAAAAGAACGCCGGAGTGAGAGAGCTTCGCAGTGGTAATTCTGAGATTTTTGCAATCGAGGTGAATGTGTCCACCTCGTCAATCACTGAGCCATCCGGAAGTATTGCCGCTGACACCCCCACGGTTGAAACGTTTGCGATTGACCGACCGGTCTCTATAGCTCGTAATTTCGCAAACGCAAACTGCTGATAGGTTTCGTCGCTGTGGCCGAAGTCGGCATTATTAGTCTGCGAAAAAATTACTTCGGCCCCTTCGGCCACCAAATCTCGAGCCACCGAGTCAATCGCGATTTCAAAACAAATCAAGACACCGGCATCGGTTTTATCGAGCTCAAAAATGCCATCCCGCTCGCCAAAGCTATACCCTCTCGAAATTAGACCGACCAGATCGGGAGCTAGTGAGTACCAAAAGTCACGGTTGGGAACATATTCCGCGAATGGTACCGGCCGTTTTTTGTCGTACCAATCGACCGGCCCCAACTGCGGCTTCCAAAGGATTGAAGAGTTGTAGACTCGCTCTCCTCGTTCGGTGATGGTTCCAAAAATCAGTGGCACTTTGAGTTCATTGTCAACAAGATTGGCAATTCTTTGGTTTGCACGAGTGCTTCCGAGCGGGTTGGTATCAACCGCATTTTCTGGCCAAACCAAAACATCAGCATCGAGGCGCTCTCCAGCTTTGGTGATTGTTTTGGTTGCGTCGATGTGGTTCTGCAATATTGATCCGCGCACCGGATTGGCAAAGAGCCCCGCGTTCGCATTACCCTGAGCCCAGGCCACTCTGATTTTCCCAGCTTCTGCATCAGTCGGAGGGCTGGCAAGCAGGCCAATAATAAGCGTGGCCGATACGAAAGCAATTGAGCCAAGCCACTGCCCCGGTCTCGAAATTGCAACCGCAAACCAGGCCGAGCCAAAGGCAACCAGTAGCGAAATCGAAGTTTCTCCACCCAGATAGGCGAAATAGTTGAGTGGGCTATCACTCTGAGTTTGCGCGAGTGTCGACCAGGGGAATCCGCCGTAGGGAAAATTGGTGGCCAATAACTCGCGGGTTACGAAAACGGTGGCTAAAGCAGAGACCAAAAGAATTGGCTTCTCGATGCGTTTCCAGATGAATGAGGATGCAACAGCAGCAAGGGCGAAAAAGAATGCCTCAAGGGTAGCCAGGGCTAACAAAGGTACCGGACCGAGGTAGAGGCTCATCCATTCGATCTGAAATATGTAATAGGCCAGGCCGCCGACAAAACCGATACCAGCAGCCCAGGCCCACGAAATGCTCTTCACCGATAGCAGTAGTAATGCCACCGCTGGAAAAATCAAGGGCCAGAAATTTTCGCGAGGCATTGCTTGTGACGCTAAATATGAACCAGATAAGGCAAGAAATAGCGCAGCTAATTTTGGTTTGAGGTTAGCCATAGTACGAGTAAGCCACAATTCCGCGTTTTACCTTGTCAACCGCATCTTTTGCAGTCTCGGCAAACTTACCGTCGGTAACCTGAGCAAGTTGATCTAGGAGGTCAATGATTTGTTTACTCCAGCGAATGAAATCACCGGGCAATAAATCGGCTAGGTCTAAAACTGAATCCAGTTTGGTGCCACTCGCCCATCGGTAAATAGCTAGCGAAATGCTGAGATCTAGCGGCGGCGTTGACCGAATTTTGTATTGCTTGGAAAGCTGTTCTAACTCGAACCAAACCTCTTCGGTCTGCTCAATTATCGAACCAAAGTTTCCCTTCGGAATTCTCGGTTCGAACTCTTCATCTCGGCGCGCTTCGTAGACCAGAGCTGCGGCCACAGCTGCCAGAGTTGGCGCATCAACATCGTTCCAAATACCTAGGCGAATGCACTCTGCTACCAGCAGATCACGCTCACCGTAAATTCGTCCCAATAATTTTCCGCTTTCCAAAACTTCGAATTCGCCATTTATTTCGGCGATGTAGTCGAGTTCTGAAAGTAGGTCACACAGTCGGTCAAAGGTTTTTGCAACCTGGTTGGTTCGACCCTCAATTTGATCCAAAACGGCGTCTAGTTCTCGACGCAGCTTGAACCATCGCTCGCCCCACCGTGCGTGTGCTTCTCGTTCAGGGCAGCTGTGGCAGGGGTGCGAGCGCATGTCGCGTTTGAGCTGGTTAAGGCGCTGTTCTTGTAAATGTCGACCCTTAGACTGGCGGATGTCTTTGCCTCGTTCTGCCCTAATTCTGGATGCGGCAAGGGTTCGCTCGAGATCTGAAATGTCGCGCCTGAGCTCTGCGTAGCTAAAGAAATCCCCCAGGTGACATTCCATCGATTGCTGGTAGCCATCAAGTGAAATCTGCTTCTCACGGATGCCTTTGGCTAGACCTACCACCGAACGGTCCGCTTGAAATTGTGCGAATGACGTCTCTAGAACCTCACGAGCGCGGTCTTTTCCGAAAGCTTCAATTAGGTTGACCGTCATGTTATAGGTGGGGCGGAACGGGCTTATTAGCGGATAGGTGCGCTTACTCGCCAACCCGGCGACACTCGCGGGATCCAAATTTGCACTCCACAAAATCACAGCGTGACCCTCAGTATCGATTCCGCGACGCCCGGCTCTACCGGTGAGCTGCGTGTATTCACCCGGAGTGATTTGAACTCTGGATTCGCCGTTGAATTTGTCTAGTTTCTCTAACACGACCGTTCGAGCCGGCATGTTAATGCCCAGTGCCAAGGTCTCGGTGGCGAAAACAACCTTGACTAGTTTTCTCAGAAAAAGCTCTTCGACAACCTCTTTGAAAGCCGGCAGCATACCGGCGTGGTGCGCAGCTACCCCGCGTTCAAGAGCATTCAGCCATTCGAAATAGCCGAGAGTAGCGAGGTCTTCATCCGCGATGTTGTAGGTCTTCTCTTCAACGATTCGGCGAATTATTTGTTTCTCTTCGGTGGTGGTTAAGCGAATACCTTGGGCTAGACAAGCTTTAACTGACGCTTCGCAGCCGACTCGAGAGAAAATGAAGAAAATTGCCGGCAGTAAATCTTCGTCATCAAGTAGTTCGATAACATCAGGCTTACTCAAACGCTCAATCCGGTTAAATTGGGCGCGGTGGGTGACCTGTCGTTTCGAATTCTTGCCGCCCTTGAAGCTCTGGACCGATTTGTTAACGGGTATTCGAAGCTTTTGAGCGTGCCGTTGAGCCAGCTCAGGATTTACCCTCTCGCCAGAGCTATCAAATAGGTCGAACATCTCGTCGGTGAATAAAACGTGCTGATGCAGCGGTACCGGCCTGATTTCAGAGACGATGATTTCGGTTTCACCACGAACCTCATCTAGCCAGGCGCCAAATTCCTCCGCATTCGAGACAGTCGCCGACAGAGAAACAATTTTCACATCTCGAGGAAGATGCAGAATTACCTCTTCCCAGACTGCTCCCCTGAATCGGTCAGCCAAATAGTGAACTTCATCCATGACTACGAAGCCGAGGTTAATCAGAGCATCTGAGTTCGCGTAAATCATGTTTCGCAACACCTCAGTGGTCATTACGACAATTTGAGCGTCCGAATTTTGATTAGTGTCACCGGTGAGTAGGCCAACTCGCTCGTTTCCGTAGCGCTTTGCCAATTCGGCATATTTCTGGTTACTGAGGGCCTTGATGGGAGTGGTGTAAAAAACCTTCAGATTCTTTTCGACGGCAAGGTGAATCGCAAACTCACCAATAATCGTTTTACCCGCACCAGTAGGTGCAGCAACTAAAACCCCTTTGTCAGCCGCTAGTGCTAAACAGGCACGTTCCTGGAATTCATCGAGCGGAAATTTCAGTAGCGAAACAAAGCTTTCCAGGGATGCAGCTTTGTTTCGCTTTTTTGCCAGCTGAAATCTCTCAGCTGGGCTTAGATTCGTCACGCTCACGAATCTAACTCGAGCTCAAGATCTGCGGTTTTTTTGGCTCGCCTTTTGTCATTGATCGAGGCAATCCCTGCCGCAACAAAGTAGAGCAGCAGCAGCGGAATCATCAGCAAAAACATTGACATGGGGTCGGCCGTTGGTGTCGCCAGTGCAGCGACGAGCGCGATCACGAAAACGGCAATTCGCCAGGAGTTCAGAATGTTTTTGGCGGTAATGACGCTGGCAAAGTTGAGTAGAACGAGAACCACCGGTAAGACAAAAGCGATACCAAAAACTAAGAGAATTCGAAGCGTGAAGAGAATGTACTCACTCGCATTGATTACGTTCGCACTCCCCTCAGGCGTGAATCCGATCAGTGTTCGCACAAAACCAGGTAGCGATACCCAAGCTAGAGCGCAGCCGACCAGAAAGAGTGGGATACCGGTAAGCAGAAAACCTAGCGTGTAGCGCCGTTCTTTTTTCTTGAGCCCCGGTGTAATGAACGCCCAGAGGTTATAGAGCCAGACCGGGCTTGAGATCAGTATGCCGAGGAAAATAGACACCTGCAGTCTGACGTCAAATGCAGATACTACGGTTCCAAAGTTGACTGTCGCTTGGCTGCCTTTTTCTTCAGCGATAGCGATTATTGGTTCCTGCAGGATCGCAAAAACTGGATCAAAGAGAAACCAGCCCACAACGGCTGAAGCAAAAATGAAAATTGCCGAAATGAAGAGTCGGTTACGCAGCTCTCTAAGGTGCCCGCCGAGGTTCATCTTGGCCTCTGGATTACGCTTTCGAGCCAAGGTGAACGCGCTTACTTATCGTCTGGAGCAGCCTGATTCGACTCGGGTTTTTGACCTTCGTCTGACTTGATCTCTTTTTTGAAAATGCGCATCGACTGCGCCAAGCTCTTTGCAAGCCCGGGAAGCTTTGGGCCGCCCCAAAGCAGCAAGACGATAACCAGAATGATGATCCATTCCCAGCCGTTTAGACGCATTACTTGAACCTGCTTTCATCGATAGATATTTTGCTAATCGACTCGATAAGCCTACGCTTTCTTTCCTGCTTACGCAGAGCTTTTCGACGCAGTAGTGTCAGGCGGGCACGCCAGAGGGCGTTGACATCAAGCTCGGTTGCCGGAATGGGCTTTTCAACGCGAACTTCAATTGCTTCCAGCGCAGTAATTTTGGTAGCCGCAATCTCTAATTGGTCTTCGATCGCTGCTATTCGATTCAATAAACCCTTGATTAGGAAACCGTGAAAAGCAGCACCTGCAATTGCAATACCTGTGAACACCCAAAACCAGCTCATTATTCTGAGATCACTCCTGAATCAATAGGTTTATTCAATGCTCGAGCTGCGAAGTCTCTAACCATTTTTTTGGCCACATCGGGACCAACAACCCTGGCTTTTCCACCAAAACTTGCGATTAGACGCGGCAAGTTTTCCAGATGTCCCAGGCGAATTTTGACCCGAATCCAACCGGAGTCATCGGGCTTGGGTAGCTCTTGAAGGTGAGACGCAAGTTCGTAGGCCTCGGGAGCAAGTTCGACCTCGACCTCGACATCGGTTTTTTGCGAGATGTAGACCTCTGAGCTGAGACGAGGAAAATCCTCTAGAGAATATTGCGCCTGCAAATCAGAGACATGAATCGAACGCATCCGGTCCAATTTGAACGTACGAATATCTTTGTTTTCATTACACCAAGCGCGAAGGTATTGCCCCTCTGGGCGAATGTCTAGTCTCAATGGCTGAAGATTTCTTTGACTCAACTCACCGCGATTGTTTCGGTATTCGCAAGTTATCTGACGCCGCCCTAGCATCGCTTCACGCAATTGATCTGCGCTCGCCTCGATCGATCCGGGGGCTACATCAAGGAGACGAGTGGTTTCGATGACTTCACCCGAGGCTAAAAGTTCTCGAAGTTTTGCTAACTCCGGGTCGCTTCCAAAGCCGGGAAGTTGCGCCAAATAATCAAGTCCGACGGCGATTGCTGAGGCTTGTCTTGCGGTCAGCCTGGGCACACCGGTGGCCACAAGGTTTTGTGATAGCGAAATTTCATCGGGATTGTCTTCGTCGACATCTATCAAGAAAGGTAATTCGATTCCGGTGCCGAGCTGAAGCTCGAGAACATTGAGCGAATGAATCACTTCTCTGACCTGATCAGGCCGAACCCGAAAATGGCCTGAGATTTCACTAATTGAACTTGAGCCCTCACTGTTCTGCAAATAGCCGATCAGGGTCAGCGCAAAATTGAATTTTTCGGTGCCATCTAGAGCCGGAAATTTAGACATGATCGTTGTAAACCTGCTCTAGGTGCTGATTGACCAGTGTTCTAAGTGATTCCGGGGCAAGAATTTCAACATCCGGAAGGAACCCAATCAGCTGTTGTGAAAAGAGAGACGCGTCCATATAACTGACGTTGGTTACTTCCCAATCGTCGTTTGACTCAATTCCCCAGGCAAACCAGGCAGCGCTATCTTTTCTTACCCTCACTGTTGCGTTTTGTTGGTTTGTGTGTCGTTCGAGGTCAGCTAGAGCTTCGGCTACTCGCTCTTTTGTTGGTCTCGCGAATTTTTCTGGCTTCGTGGCCGAGCCGAGCAGCCTAATTTTGGATCTAATTCGCTTGAGCAGGAAATTTCGAACTTGACCTTCACGTCGATCAAATGAGACCAGCAACCAATTTCCACCAATGTTTTTGAGCAGCCAAGGTTCAACCGTTCGAGTTGAAACTTCAGCAGTAGGTTTTTGATATTCAAATTCGACTGGCTGAGCCTCATCAATAGCCTGTAGCAGAGGCGTAAAGGCTGGATCCCAGGTTCTGATTGCCGGAGCAACTCCGATCAAATCAGCGTCGGCGGGAGTAATCCCCAAAGCTCGAAGCTTGGTTAGCGCTAGGTCAACCTCATGCGCGAGGGATGCTTGAGACCAGGCTGCTGCGGCAAGGTCTAGAAGTTGCAATTGATGTGCCGTCAGGATTGTGTCTTTTGGCCAAGAAAAATTATTGGCTGCAATCACGTAGCGCGTCTCGTCGATTTCTTCGCTGATAACCGTTTCAATTTTGATTCCGATTTCACGAAGGTCTGATTTGTCATGCTCGAATTTTCGCAGGGCCGAATCGGGATCAATGCGGCCTCCGCTGTTGTATTCCGGAATGGCGGCGAGCAGTTCTTCTCGGCTAAGCCCGCGTTTGCTGAACAGCAGGGCAGCTGTAATTTTTAGCAGCCGCTCGGTCTTTCCAGGTTTTCGAGCGTCGAGCTGCTGTTCTGATAACAACTTGCCCCCAAACCTAAAGTGTCAGCTATTTGATCCCGAGAATGTCGACAACGAACACCAGTGTTGAGTTTGCCGGGATGCTGTCATTGCCCTGGTCTCCGTAGCCCTCGCTAGGCGGGATGATTGCAACAACTTGCGAACCAACTTTTTGACCAACCAGTGCCTTTACAAAACCTGAAATTAGAGAGCCCTCAGCAACTTCAAATTCTGCAGGTTGACCATTTTCCCAGGATGAATCAAATTGGGTTCCCTCATTCCAGAGGAAGCCAGAGTAGTGAACGACGACGGTGTCGCCCTCGGCTATCTCATCACCATTGCCGTTGATCAGATTGGCAACTTTGAATTCGCTGGGTGCGTCACCCTTGGGAATGTTCACTCCAGGTATGCCTTCGGTGCTGGTAACCACCGTCGGAAATCCAGCCGATGCAGGTTGGCTTGCGCCCAGTGCTCTAGGTAAGAAAACCTGATCAATTTTGAAAACAAAAACTAGCGCGTCATCTGGACCCATGCCAAAATCTGCAATTCCTTGATTGTTGTGCGCATCCTTCGGAGGCAAGATTACTGCCACAGTAGAACCACCCTTGACACCCGAAAGCGCGGTACAAAAATTGGGGGTACCTTCAGAGCTTAGAAACAGAGTTGTTGCGCTTCCCTCTGTGAAGTTAGATTCTTGAAGCAGTTTGTTATTTGCTCCGTTGTAGGCGATGAAGTCTACTGAAATCGACTGGAGCCCCTTAATTTCTGGGCCGTCACCTTCAACCAATATTTTGGTTTCGATCTCGTCAGAACTTAGTGGTGTGGGGAATTCAACTTCTGACTTTTTTGAATCGGCAAGTAAAGATATTTGCTCTGCGTTTTCGCCAAAATTTGGTGTACCGCAACTGTATTCAAGGGCCGAATACGCAGAGTTGGTATCACTAGGTGCACAGCCTGAGAGAGCAAAAATCGATAGGGATGCCACTGCGGCTGCGATAACTTTTTTCAAGATGAAACTTTCTTTGGGAGACGATTTAGTTTAGCTCAGAGCCTTTAGCCTTGGCCTCTGCTGCCGACTGGGCTGTTCGCAATGACTTTCGCAATTTTTTGTCACTCGGTGCTCGAGAACCCAGGTGTTCGGGGTTCCAAACCAGCATGTCTTCGTCTGCAAATTCTGGTTTGTTTTTCAGGTTCTTTAGGTTGGGCAAAATCACTCCCTCGGCTAGTCGTCGAGCCGTTACCAAAAATGCGGTGTGGCCGATCATTCTGTGCTCAGGGCGAACTGCCAATCCCTGTAGATGCCAGCCGCGCACCATTGATTCCCAGGCGTCAGGCTCATTAAATTTGCCGGTGGCTCTTACCGCCTCAGTGAATCTGGAGAGCTGAGTTACTGTGGCCACATAGGCAATCAAAATCCCGCCTGGAACCAGAGCATCGGCGCTTACATCAATGCATTCCCATGGGGTTAGCATGTCGAGAATTACTCGATCCGCCTGGCCAGGCTTGACCTGCTTTGGCAGCTCTTGCTCTAAATCGCCGAGGTGAATTTGCCAATTTTCTGGCACCAACCCGAAGTTGGTGGCAACGTTAGCCTGGGCGATTTCAGCAAACTCTGATCGGCGTTCAAATGAATCTAGCCGACCTCGTTCTCCAATTGCCCGCAGCAGGTACATGCTTAGTGCGCCAGAACCTACTCCGGCCTCAACTACACGTGCCCCCGGGAAAATATCTCCCATGGTGACAATTTGAGCTGCGTCTTTCGGGTAAATAATCGCTGCGCCTCGAGGCATAGATAAAACAAAGTCGCTCATGAGCGGTCTGAAAGCTAGATACTCAACACCGTTGTGGTTGGTTACAACAGAGCCCTCATCGATGCCAATAATGTCGTCGTGTTTGATGTCGCCTTTGTGGGTCCCAAAAGACGCACCAGGCACTAACGTGATTGTGTTTAAGCGACCTTTTGGACCAGTCAGTTGAACCCTGTCCCCCGGCCTGAAGGGCCCAGTGGGGAGAATTGGTTGTTTTTTCAAAATTTATCCTCATCGAATAGTGCTGCTAGGTCGGTCAGTTTTTTACCTGTGAGGCTCGACCAAATGGTTCGATCTTCACCTTCGGGCAGGGCAACAAAATTGGTCACACCGACCGCCTTGGTGCCGGCCGCAATCGCCGATCTCAAACCAGTTGGTGAGTCTTCGATTGCAACGCAGGCCTCCGGGGCCACTCCCAGCAACTCAGCAGCCTTGAGGTATGGTTCTGGGTCTGGTTTACCCTTCGACACGTCATCTCCAGCGACGACAACGTCAAACGCATGAAACGGAATTTGGTCGGCAACTGCTCTGGCCATTCTGCCTAGAGACATAGTTACCAATGCCGTCTTGACACCGTGTGCGCGAAGTTCGGTCAGCAGTTCGATGGCGCCAGGGCGCCAACTAATTTCTTGATTTAACTGTGCCACCACCGCGTCGGTCAGCTGATGCATGATTTCTTCGGGGCTCAGGTTTGATCCAAGTTTTTCTTGAATGGTGCGTGACGAGTCGTATAGCGACTGCCCGATTAGATCAAGCCCATCTTGTTCACTCCACTGCTTGCCGTGGCTATCAGCAAGGTTCTTTTCGCTGAGCAGCCAGTACGGCTCGGAGTCGATTAGGGTGCCGTCCATATCCCAGAGAACGGCCAGAGGTCTTGTTTCAGTCATTATTCGACGAGTTTACCGACAGCTAATGATTTAGGCTTATGTTCTGATTTTCAGGGGTTAAATTGAGCGCTAATTTCTTTTCCGGCAGGGTGCTGGTGGTTGCATTTGAAGGCTGGAATGACGCCGGAAACGCTGCCACCGGCGTGACTAAATTTTTGGCCGAGGAGCTGGCGACTGAATCAGTGGCCAATGTCGATTCTGAGGATTATTACGACTTTGTCTTGAACCGACCTCTTGCCGTCAACGGCTCAAATGGCGAACGAGAGTTGGTCTGGCCAGGAGTTGATTTTTCTGTCTCTACTAAAAAATCTGATCCAAATCTTGGCCGCATCTCATTGCTTAGTGGGGACGAACCTTCGTTCCGCTGGAAGGCATTCACCGCCGAGATCCTAGAAATGGTCGAAGACCGTGAAATTGATCAGGTAATTTTTCTTGGTGCTATGCCGATTGATGTTCCACACAGTCGGCCAATCACGGTGAAATCATCCTCTCAAAATGCGGATGCACGAGAGGCGCTAGGAATTGAAAAAAGTCAGTATGAGGGTCCGGTCGGAATTCTCACAGTTTTAGGTTTGGCGCTAGAAGCAGCCGGAATTCCCTGCGTGGGTTTATGGGCCATGGTTCCTCACTATGTTCAGAACGCACCCTCACCGAAGGCAACCCTCGCCCTGCTAAATGAACTTGAGTTACTGCTGGGGGTAACTTTCAATCACTCAGAGCTTGCTGAAGAGGCTTTTGCCTGGGAACGAGAAATCGACGAGCTGGCTGAATCTGATGAAGACATGGCGGCCTACATTGCACAACTGGAGAAAAACAGAGACGAAAGTGCGTCGTTTGAAGAGAGTGCAAATCAGTTAGCCGCTGAATTTGAAGCCTTTCTGCGCAAGGGCGAAGATGGCGACGGTTCAGGCTCTGCAGATAAAACAGAACTTTAGCTAGCTGGCAATTACACCTGTGATTAGTAGGGTGAGCAACAGCAAACCTAGACCCACTCGGTAAATCACAAATGGCAGAAATGAACCTTTTTCTAGGTATCGCAAAAAAAGTGAAATCACTGCGTAGCCGGAAATAAAGGCAACCGCGGTGGCTGCGACCAGTGCCAATAGATTTGAGCCGTCTAGGTCTTCGAAGCTGGTCAAAAATTCGAATAGGCCGCTGGCTATGACCGCAGGTATTGCAAGCAGAAAACTATATCGAGCTGCTACATCACGTCGGTACCCGAGCAGCAGGCCTACGGTGATGGTTCCGCCAGATCTAGAAACTCCCGGAATTACTGCCAGTGCTTGGCCCAAACCGTAGAGCAGGCCGTGTTTCACAGTCAGCTGATCTAGGGTCTTTTCCCGTTTTCCAATTTTGTCGGCGAGACCAAGCAGCAGACCAAAAATTATCAAGGTGAAGGCGATGACCCAGAGTGATCGAAGCTGGTTCTCGATTTGATCTTTGAACACCAATCCGATGACAACCACGGGTATGGTTCCGGCAATAATCAACCAACCGAGTTTTATGTCTGATTGGTTTTTGCTTTTTGATGATGATTTAGTGCCGAATGAAAACTGGCCAAGCCACGCTTTCGCGATTCTTAAGATGTCACGGAAGAAATAAAGCAGCACAGCGGCTTCGGTACCCAATTGAATGGTTGCAATAAAAGCGGTCAATTGCGGTTTAGAGACGTTGGCTGAGCCGATGAGTTGCTCAAATATTTGTACGTGTGCCGATGAAGAAATCGGCAAAAACTCGGTGATTCCCTGAACTAATCCGAGAATCAGCGCTTCGAGAAGATTCAATCGTCGCTGTCTTCTGCCTGCGTGATCGGAAGATACTCGCCAAATTTTTCTTCGAGAGCCTCTTCGTAATTTAGAAATGCATCTTCGAGTTGATAGTAGGCCTGCTCTAGAGCTGAGTTTTCTGCGCCTCGGTTGCTAGAAACTGCTTCGAAATGACGCTCCAGCGCAGCAATAAACTGCTGCAGTGCAAATCTAGGTTCTTGAGCCATGGCTAAAACCTACCCTGCAAACGGTGCTTAGCCAAGGATTTATCTGCTCGAGCCGCAGCCAGTTTCAATCTGCTAAACTCGCCGAGGATGTAATCCACACCTGTCCGGGTGGCGGAATGGTAGACGCGCTAGCTTGAGGTGCTAGTCCTCGATAGAGGGTAGGGGTTCAAGTCCCCTTTCGGACACAGCTAAAACTCTCACCAACGGTGAGAGTTTTTTGTTTCACAACCCAGCCGAAGCCAGAGATTTAGACTTTTACCGATGAAAAATTCCGAAGAAATAAGTGCTGCCCTTGGCTACAGCATTGATTTTGCTCGAGAAAAGTTAGCCGGCAAGCAAATTGCTGTACTTACTGGAGCTGGAATCAGCACGGATTCGGGAATCCCGGATTATCGCGGTGAAGGTCGGGTTGCGCGGCATCCGATGACCTTCGACACCTTCATGCAATCAGAGCAGGCGCAGCGACGCTACTGGGCCAGAAGTTTTGTGGGTTGGAGCAGGATCGCTCAAGCAACACCAAACGCGGGCCACTTCGCTCTAGCTGAGTTTGAGGCAAGCGGGTTGCTTTCTGGAATCATCACCCAAAACGTTGACGGCCTCCATCAGGCAGCCGGATCAAAATCGGTGCTAGATCTACACGGTCGCCTTAATCGGGTTCGGTGTATGAGCTGCAGCTTGGTAATTTCACGTGAAGAGCTGGACCGTTGGCTCAGTGAACTAAATCCCGGTCTGCAAAAAGACGATTCGGTTGAATTCAGCCCAGACGGTGATGCTGAAATTGAAGCCACCGCTCAATTTCGTTTTCCTCGCTGCCCGGCCTGCGCCGGAGTGCTCAAACCTGATGTTGTCTTCTTCGGAGAATCGGTTGCACCAAAACTGGTGGAGCAGGCATTTAACCTAGTTGATCGCGCTTCTGCTCTTCTGGTTGCAGGCTCATCACTCTCAGTAAATTCAGGTTTTCGTTTTGCCAAGCATGCACACAAGCAAGGAAAACCGCTGGTTATTGTAAATCTTGGCCCTACTAAAGCTGACGAATTGGCGTCGGTGAAACTTGTCGGCAATACCTCCGCGGTGTTAAGGAGGTTGCTGAATGACTGAGACTGTTTTGGGTCTACTGCGACACGGCCAGACCGACTGGAACATAGATTTTCGCCTACAGGGCATAACCGATATTCCGATGAACGCAACCGGACACCAGCAGGCCGCAGCCGCTGCTCGAGCCATTAGCACTGAAACCTGGGAGGTTTTGCTGA
>JBEGRV010000024.1:0-15120 GCA_041180285.1 Actinomycetota bacterium | reverse complement strand
CCCGCTGCGACCGCAGCCACAGGTACGGTGATTGCAGTGGTAGCTGCAAGGACGTCATCTTTGCGGATTCTTCCGCCCACACCGGTACCAGAAACGGTACTCAGGTCAATGCCGTTCTCGCTAGCTAGTTTTCTGACCAGGGGAGTGACGTAACTCGGGTCAAGCGAGGCCGCAGCCGGAACCGATGAGACTACCGGAGAGGCAACTGGTGCTGATACCGCTGGAGCTGGCGGTGTTGCCACCGGCGCCGGTGATTCAGCAACTACTGGCGTAACTTCCACCACTGGGCTTACAACAGGAGCAGGAATTGCTTGCGCCGCTTCGACAATCGGTGTCTCTGGCTGAGCAGCAGGAGCGGCAGGTGCAGAAACTGGTGTTGATGCGCCATCTCCGATGATTACCAGAACAGCACCCACAGAAACAGTCTCATCTTCTTGAACCAGGATTTCCTGAATTACACCGGCAACCGGCGAAGGAATCTCGGTGTCAACCTTGTCGGTTGAGACCTCAACTAGAGGTTCGTCTACGGCTACAGTTTCGCCGACCTTCTTAAGCCATCGAGTAACCGTACCTTCGGTAACGCTTTCACCCAGTGCGGGTAGTAATACTTCTGCCATTTTCTGCCTTTGACTTTCTATGCGTGAGCGTGCAGCGGTTTGCCGGCTAGAGCTAGATGCGCTTCACCGATTGCTTCGTTCATGGTTGGGTGTGCGTGAATGAGGGTGGCAACCTCTTCTGGGTAAGCCTCCCAGTTGACAATAAGTTGGGCCTCACCGATTTGCTCACCGACTCGAGATCCCAGCATGTGAACACCAACGACCGGACCGTTTACCTGGCGAACCAGCTTGATGAATCCGGCGGTTCCCAAAATCTGACTCTTGCCGTTACCGCCAAGGTTGTACTCGTATACCGAAACATTCTCGGCGCCAAATTTCTCTCTGGCTTTTGCCTCAGACAGCCCAACTGAGGCAACCTCTGGCTCACAGTAGGTAACCTTAGGGATTCCGTCTTCGTCAATAACTGCAGGTTTCAGCCCAGCAATCTCTTCGGCCACGAAAATGCCCTGCTGAAAGCCTCGGTGCGCGAGCTGAAGCCCCGGAACTATATCGCCAGCGGCGTATACGCCAGAGATGCTGGTTTCGAGGCGCTCATTGGTAATCACGAAACCACGTTCAACCTTGACACCGTGCTCTTCATAACCGAGCCCTGCGGTGTTTGGGCCACGGCCAACAGCAACCAATAGTAGATCAGCCTCAAATTTCTCACCGTTCTCGAGGCTAACAATCACACCGGTGGCGGTTTGCTCTACGCCCGAAAAGCGAACGCCTAACTTGAAGTCGATTCCACGCTTGCGGAAGGCACGCTCGAGACCCTTAGAGACGGCCTCGTCTTCATTTGGAACAAGGTGATTTAGACCCTCAATGACAGTGACTTCAGTTCCGAAACTCTTCCAAATGGATGCAAACTCAACACCGATTACACCGCCGCCGAGAACGATGGCTCGCTGTGGAACAAAATTAAGCTGCAGGGCCTGCTCAGATGTGATTACTCGTCCGCCGATTTCGAGACCTGGAAGAGTGCGTGAGTAGGAGCCGGAGGCTAAAACAAGATTCTGCCCGGTGTAGTTATCGCCGTTCACAGAGATTGTCTTGGGGCCCACCATGCGTCCTTCACCGGCAACGACAGTGATGTTTTTTGACGCTACCAGTCCCGAAAGACCCTTGAAAAGTTTGTCGATGATCGAATCGCGATACTGATTAACGACAGTCATGTCGATCGAACCCAGGGTTGCCGAGATTCCATAGTGAGAAGCTTCGCGAACATTGTCTGCGATTTCTGCTGAGTGGAGAAGAGCCTTGGTCGGGATGCAACCGCGGTGAAGGCAGGTACCACCCAGTTTGTCTTTTTCAATAAGCGCTACTGACTTTCCAAGCTGTGCAGACCTAAGGGCTGCGGCGTAACCACCGCTTCCTCCACCGAGAATTACGACATCAAAATTGTGGTCGGCCACTAGCACTCCTTGGATTTATTGACTATAAAACTTTACTACTTGACTTGCTTCGTGCTTGTCGGTTTGCCTAGTTCGATTAGGGTTCGCAACATAATTCCAGTGGCACCCTTTGGATTCACACCGTAAGGCGCCCCTGAGTTGTTTCCAACTGCGGCTATGTCTAAATGGGCCCAAGGGATACTCTGCTTCCCGTTTTTGACCAATCCGATGAAATTCTTTAGGAATATTCCGCCCAGCAGCATGCCGCCGGCCCGAAAACCTATCTTGGCGTTTGCAATGTCGGCGACATCTGACTTGAGAGCATCAGAAAGGTCATCTGGAAGTGGCATCGCCCAAACTAGTTCACGGGCTCGTTCTGCGGCATCTAGAACATCAATTACCGCCTCATCATCACCCATAACGCCGACATGTCGGTTACCAAGCGCAATGGTGGCAGCACCGGTGAGCGTAGCAACATCGACTATCAGGTCAGGGTGCTCTTTTGAAGCGACAGAAAGGGCATCTGCCAAGACCAATCTACCTTCAGCATCAGTGTTCAGAATCTCAATGGTTTTTCCGTTATGAGCTGTGATGACGTCATTTGGCCTGGTTGCACTTCCGCCCGGCATGTTTTCCGCAAGTGCCATCCAGGCTGTAATTCGTGTGTTTGAATGACTCTTGGCAAGGGCCAAGACGGATCCCAGGGTGATTGCTGCACCTGCCATGTCGTATTTCATGCCAACCATAGAATCAGCCGGTTTTAGTGATAGCCCACCGGTGTCGAAGGTGATCCCTTTTCCAACGAAGGCTAAGTGCCTTTTTGCTTTGACCGGTCGATACGAGATCTTTAGCAACGCGGGTGGGCGGATGGACCCTTTTCCAACGGCCAAAATAGCGTTACAGCCGAGTTTCGCAAGCTTTTTTTCATCGAAAACTTCTAGCTTCAAAGGAAGCCCTTTCGAAGCTTTTGTGGCTTCAGCAATAAACTCTGCCGGACCTAGGTGATTGCCCGGGGTGTTAATCAAATCTCTCACCAGGAAAAGTGAGTCTCTGACAATTAGGAGTTCTGTCAGACTCTTGGCAGTCTCGGGGTTTGCATTTTTTACAAAGAGCGACTGCTGCCGTTTAGCTCTATCGCTCTTGAATTTCTCAAACTTGTAGCCGGCAAACAAAAGACCAGAGAGAAAAGCAGTCTGTTGCTCAGAATTACCGTTGAGTTCAACTCCGATGCGGAAAAATGAATCCAACTTTCGGATGGCTGTTCCGCCGAGGGATTCGATCGCTAAGAGCGGGTCAGAATTGCCCTTGAAAACAATTGGAAAATTAGGAATTCCCTCTGCAATCACGTAGCCGAGAGAATCAATGGATTGAATAGCACGAAAACGCGCGTCGGCTTTGAATTGATCGTCACTATCGAAGAATGTGATTAGTGCATCAATTTGCGGAAATTTGGTGACCAGTTCAACTGTTGCTAGAGACATAGTCGCAATGCTACAGGCGCAAACTAGGATTGAATCGTGAGTGACAGAGGAATATTTACCCGGGCCCAGGCGGGAAGCCTCGTTCCTAGCGGGCTGCCCATGGTGGCCAATCTTTCCGGCTTTACAGATGCCGGTTCAACCATTTTGCAGCTCGAAAATCATCTCTTCGAAACGTTAGACACGGAGTTGGTCGTCGAATTTGAGAACGATGAACTTCTCGACTACCGATCTCGACGGCCACTCATGTACTTCGACAAAGATCACATCGCAGATTACGAACCCGAGCAACTCGGAATTTATCTTTGCACCGATGATGCAAATCAACAGTTTCTTTATCTGAGTGGGTACGAGCCAGATCTCAAATGGGATGCCTTTACGGAAGCCGTTTCCGAGTTTTGCACAGAGTTCGCAGTCAGCAGCTTCACATGGGTTCATTCCATTGGTTTCCCCATTCCACACACTCGATCTCTCGGTGTGACCGTATCCGGTAATCGTCCTGATTTAATTGAGCAATTCAGCGAGTGGAAGCCGCAAACCCAGGTTCCTGGCAACATCCTGCATCTATTGGAATACAAGCTTTCGAAACTCAAGATTCCAACCTGCGGGTTTGTCTTGCTGGTGCCACACTACCTAGCCGAGGCAGAGTTTCCCGCGACTGCGCTTCGGGCGGTCGAACTATTGATGAGCGCCACAGACCTGGTACTACCTTCTGATGCTCTGCGTGATTCGAATCGTGAATTTTTGTCGAAACTGAATAAACAAGTCAGCGAAAATGACGATCTAGCCAAGATGATCACTTCGCTTGAGAACGGTTACGCAAATGAAAAAACCGGTCCAATCCGCACGCCGATCAGGCTTCAAGAAAATCGAATGCCAACCGCAGATGAAATTGCCAATGAGTTGGAGGCGTTCCTAGCTAAGAAGTCGCAGGACCCTGAACAGGATCAAAGCTAATTCCCAAAGCTTCTTCAGAAGCATCCCAGATTTTATCCAGAACCTCACCGGTAAGGATTCTCGGGAACTGTATCGCCTTACCCTGACCCCAAAGTTGAAAGTACTTTGGGACCCAATAGGCAGCACGTTTGGTTAGTGCCGCCGTCGTAATTGGTAAGGCGCCATAATCGCAGCTTTGGGCAAAAAGTTTTTCGACGTGCCTAACGTAACGCGGACCATACGGCTCAGCTCTGGTAAAACCCGGCGCTGCAGCAGTTGAGGTCACCCCACTTTTCCGCGTTCGTTGATCCAGCGCAGCGGCAAATGCCAGATTGAGAAATTTTGAATTGGCGTAATGTTCCGCTGGGTCATATCGCCCCACTTGTTTATATCTAACGGGCAAAAGCGGATCAACTATTCTGTTTGCCACAATCGAGCTGACCGACACCACTGAGGCGTTAGTAGCGGCCGCTGGCCAGAGTTTTGCAGTTAGCAAGAAGTGTCCCAGATGGTTTATCTGCATGTGACGTTCGAAGCCATCTCGAGTGGGGGAGGAATTTTGCTCGATCTTGATACCGGCGTTATTCACCAGAACGTTCCACGCTGGAATTTGCTTTGAAAAACTGGCCACTGAGTCCAATGAGGCTAGGTCCAGCTTTTTGTAACTTATGGCTAACGAGCGCCTCTCGGCCTCAATAGATACTTCCGCGCCTGCTGCCTCATCCCGACTGGCGGCAATGACGTCATAGCCAAGTGCTGCAAGCTGAAAGCAGACAGAACGGCCGATACCTTTCGTTCCTCCGGTCACAATCGCAATTCCCCGACTAACGCCCTGAATTGCTGACATGATGTAGCGGTGACTCCTAAATTTACGCTGGTATTTGTAACGGCAGTTTATGCATACTTTATTAGCGTTGTGAACCGAAGTAGCATGGGAGTAGCCTCACTTCAAGCGGCGGAAATTTTCGAAACTACGGCCACCCAACTAGCTCTAGTAACAACCCTCCAGCTCATTATTTATGCCGCCATGCAAATTCCAGTCGGAGTTCTGGTTGACCGATTTGGGCCAAAAGCCACGATCATCTCAGGTGTTATTTTTGTCTGTATCGGACAGTGTGTTGTTGCATTCGCTGAAAGCATCGGCCAAGTTATAGCCGGGCGCATGATTTTGGGCTTCGGCGATGCATTTACTTTTGTAAGCCTGGTTCGAATCGTGCATCTAGTCGTCCAGCCGAAATTAGTTACCCGCATGCAGTTGCTATCCACGAATCTTGGACAGCTTGGGCAATTATTCTCTGCTATTCCCTTCGGTTGGGCGCTCGGGCAATTAGGTTGGCGGAACTCGTTTTTATTGATTGGCGTTGCAGCCGGACTTGCCGCATTGGCTTCTATGGCAATGATTAAATTGCCGACGAGTTCAACTGAGGGTTCCGCTGCAACGCTGCGTGAAGCTTTTGATGGGGTTGGGCACGGCCTAAAGAGTCCGTTCGTTCGGCTTGCGTTTTGGACCCATTTCACACTCCAATCTGCATCTTCGATTTTTCTACTGCTGTGGGGATATCCGTACTTGGTTGAAGTTCAGGGCCTGACACCATCAGCAGCCGGGGTGTTTCTGGGTGGATTAGTCATTGCTGGCCTTTTTTTTGGTTTCCTTTACTCATCACTGGCGACCAAGTACCCAGACAGGCGATCGAACCTAATTATTGGCACTGCTGTCGCAGTGGTGGCATGTTGGCTCATTTTGCTTGCAAAACCTGGGGCAGATGACTTCTGGGCGATCTTAGTTCTCGCCATTGTGCTGTCGATCTCTGGACCCGCATCGATTCTCACTTTTGATCTCACCAGGTCATTTGTTGAAAGTGACAAGATGGGCGCAGCCAACGGTATTGCAAATATGGGCGGATTTACTGCAACCTTTGCCGCAATTTTTCTTGTGGGGTTCCTGAATGACGTATCCAATTTTTCGGGATCAAAATTCGCGCCTGAAGATCTTGAAAAGGGCATGTGGATCTTGCCACTGATCGCATTATTCGGTCTAGTTATGTTCGTCATTGAAAGAAGGAAATGCCGAAACGAACTCAAAGCGAACGGCCAAGAGTTTGTGAGTTTGGCAAAAGTTTTTATCCAAAAGCTAGATATAAAGCGTTGATTCGGAATTATCGTGCGATAATGTCAGTTCAAGACCCAGTCAAGTTCCTAACTTGACATGGGTCTTCAAACTGCCCGAAATAGCGGGGAGCGAAAGGCAGCTATGGCACCGAAAGACAACGCCGAACCCAAGAAACGCGGGTTTTTTGCCAGTTTGCTGCACCCAAACGAGAAGACTTCGGGGGAAGTTTCGATCAACGAACCTAAGGAAACTGCTATCCCTACCGCACCTGTTGAAAAAAAGACCGCCGCTACCAAGAAGGCAGTAGGCAAATCTTCTGCCACCGAAAAGATCGAAAAGAAAAAGCCTGCGGCAAAGACCGCGGTTGCTGATAAAACTTCACCGGCTAAGGCCTCTGCGAAGAAGTCTGTGCCTGAAGAGCCGGTAGTTAAGCCACAGAAAAAAGCACCTGTCGCAAAAGCCGCAGCCGCTAACAAAGCTGAGACAGAAGAAGTTGAAGCAAAAGTCAAACCAACCAAGGTTGCAAAGACACTAAAGGCCGACAAGGCTGAAAAGTCACCAGCTGCTAAAGCGACAAAGTCAAAGACTGCCAAGGTTCCAAAAGAGCTTTCGAGCGAAGATGATGAACTTGAAGAAGATGACGAATTAGAGTCTGTCGATGAAATTGTTGCCGAGGCTACCTCTTCTGTTGACTTGGCTACTGATGCTGAAACGACAGAGCTCGAAGAAGAGCTCGATGAAGAGGCCGCGAGATTAAAAGAACTAGGCGAGCACGTTGTCGTTCTCTCAAACAGAGAAGAAGATGATATTCCGGTCCAAACTGCTGCGATTTCCGGAGCAACGGCTGACCCGGTCAAAGACTATCTAAAGCAAATCGGTAAGGTTGCGCTACTTAACGCAGAGCTTGAGGTTGAGTTGGCTAAGCGCATCGAGGCAGGGCTGTTCGCTGAGGAAAAAATCGCAACTGCCAAGGGCCTAACCCGAGAGATGGAACGCGATCTCAAATGGGTCGTAAAAGACGGCCAGAGGGCCAAGAGTCACTTGCTAGAGGCAAACCTGCGATTGGTGGTATCCCTGGCCAAACGATACACCGGTCGAGGAATGCAATTCCTAGACCTCATTCAAGAGGGAAATCTTGGACTAATTCGTGCAGTTGAAAAGTTTGACTACACCAAGGGTTACAAATTTTCTACCTACGCAACCTGGTGGATTCGTCAGGCAATCACCCGCGCTATGGCCGACCAGGCTAGAACTATTCGTATCCCTGTTCACATGGTTGAGGTCATCAATAAGCTCGCCCGTGTTCAGAGACAGCTACTCCAGGACCTTGGTCGCGAACCTTCGCCTGAAGAGCTAGCACGTGAACTAGACATGACCCCTGAAAAAGTGGTTGAGGTTCAAAAATATGGTCGAGAGCCCATCTCGCTGTCGACGCCACTTGGTGAAGATGGAGACTCTGAATTCGGAGATCTGATTGAAGATACCGAGGCTGTTGTCCCAGCTGACGCAGTTGGGTTCACAATGCTTCAACGCGAACTTGAAAGAATTCTAGATTCACTACATCCAAGAGAAGCTGGTGTGATCCGGAGCAGGTTTGGACTGGGAGATGGTGTTCAAAAAACTCTTGACCAAATCGGTGAAGAGTTTGGTGTGACGCGTGAGCGCATTCGACAAATTGAATCTAAGACCATGTCTAAGCTGCGTCATCCTTCACGTTCTCAAATGCTTCGGGATTATCTCGACAACTAATGAGAGCACTCGCTGCGGTTGCCATAGGGCGCTTGATTCGCTTTTTGGTTCGCATCGTTAGAAAAGGTGGCGGTTCTGCACTGCCAGGCCTAATCGTTTCCAAAATCGACCCTGACCTTGTTACCCGTGCTCTGGAGCACTTGCCACTTGGAGTTATTGTCGTTACAGGGTCAGCTGGCAAATCGACCACAACCAAAATGCTGGTTGCATTGCTGCGGGCCCATGGAATCAGCGTGTTTACCAATCCCTCAACTGCAAATATTCTCCAGGGGTATTTCGGTTCAGTGCTGGTGCACGGAAACCTATTTGGCCGCCTTCGCGAGCAAATTGCTGTTATCGAAGCGGATGAGGCCCACGCAGTTACCCTCGCCGAAATGGTGCGCCCACGCGGTGTTCTTGTGATGAACGTTGTTGACGACCAACTGGATCGATTTGTGGAGCCTGAACTAGTTCGCGAGACACTGGCGAATGTTGCTAAACAGGCGACTGAATTTACTATTTTGAACAGCAGCGATCAAAACTGCCTACTAATTGGCGAGACTCTAGGAAAAAGCCGAAAGGTTTATTTCTCAATTGAACATAGTCTCCGTGGCAACTCTTCTGTCGGCATGGGCTATGCGAATACATTCTTACCCGAATTGACTGAGCCGCAGGCCGAGACCTGCGT
Source organism: Actinomycetota bacterium (assembly GCA_041180285.1). Classification (GTDB taxonomy): domain Bacteria; phylum Actinomycetota; class Actinomycetes; order Actinomycetales; family Microbacteriaceae; genus Rhodoluna. Next base: position 6,190 of record JBEGRV010000024.1, on the reverse strand, counting down.
TTCTGAACTAGACGGACAGATGGTTACCATTGAAACAAAGCGTGGCAACGTCAAATTCAAGCAACCAAACCGAGGCGCACACTTTGCAGTTGATGCGGCCGCGGCGATCGCGGCATTGTTCGAAACCATACCGAATCAAGCAAAACTTTCCATCATCGCTGAAACGCTGAATACACTTCCGCCAGTTTTTGCCAGGGGAGAGGTACGTGAAGTTCGCGGTCAAGAAATTGAATTTATGCTGATTCAAAATCCTCCGAGCGCACAGCTAAACCTAGATAACCTATTGGAAACTCCGCAATGCGTATTTGTCGGAATCGGACGAGACGTACATGATCCTTCATGGTTGTGGACCGTAAATTTCTCAAAACTGGGCAAAATAGATGTCGTTTCTGGGTACAACGCTGCTGAAATTGGGCTTCGACTAATGATTGAAGGGCACGACATCAACCATCTAGACGATCGACTCGAAGAAGCCGTTGAGCACTTTTTGGCACTTCCTACTCCACCCTCGCAGCGCAAGCTATTTATTTTTTCGGCCGACACCATGAGACGAACTCGAAGATATCTTGGGCTTAATGACCCTGAAGATGTGAGGCGTGTAAATTGATCCGAATCGGGAGTCTTTTCCCCGGCCATCTCAACCTGAACGGTGACATGGCTAATGCTGACATTCTCAGCTACTATCTAAAGCTTGCGGGCTTGGAACATGAAATAGCCAAGATCGAGTCGCTGGTTGACACCGATTTTGATTTCGTGGTGATCGGACACGGTTCAAGTGCGGCGTGGCGAAACCTTCCGCCAGCTAGAGACATAGCCAAGTTCATCACCCAACTAAATCAGCAGGGCGCCACCTGCTTGCTTATCGGCTCTGCTGTTACCAAGTTGTCTGAGCCGCTCGGTTTTTCCAAAGTCGAGAAACTAAGCGATCGCGAATCTGTCTTTGTCGCCGAAAACCACGAACAACACGAACTTATTGGCTACCGGAATACTGAATACGCAATTCCAAATTTTTACGAGTCTGGCAACATTTGGCTTTCGGCCCTACATGGCCCATTGCTCGCTAAGAATCCTTGGCTTGTCGAGAAGTTTTTCATCAAGCACGGATTAGAGTTTCGCTCTTTACCCGTGCAGATTCAAAGAACTACCGAAGCCGCCAGGCAATTGGCCAGAGAACAATCGGGATCTTAGAAACTTTGGGTTAGCGGACTAAAAGCCGATCGGTTTCATCGTGCCAAGCTTTGGCAATTGGTTCTAGTTTGGATCGCTGTTCGTTGGCATGGTGTGAACAGAAAAGCAGCTCTCCGGTGGCAAGTTCAACGCGAACATAGGCCTGAGCCGAGCAAACATCGCAACGGTCTAGTGCCGTCAGTGTCTTCTCGACTGGTGTCTCTTGGTCTAGATTTTGCATTTCGAATTGCCCTTTCTGTAAAAAGGTTAACCCTTAGTCGATCCCGGCGTCGTGACATTTCGCTAATCGCGTACCCGTGTCACTCCGGGGCTGAGCAGAGGCGGAAAGTTAGAGTTTGTGAGTGCCAAATAACGAATACTCCGCTAGACACCTCTCAGTTCTTGAGGGCCTAGAAGCTGTTCGCAAACGCCCCGGAATGTACATTGGATCGACTGATAGTCGTGGTCTCATGCACTGCCTTTGGGAAATTATCGACAATTCGGTAGACGAGGCATTGGCTGGACACGGTAACGAAATTTCAATCGAAATTCATCGTGACGGATCGGTAGAAGTTCGAGATCGTGCTCGAGGAATCCCGGTAGATGTTGAACCTAAAACCGGCCTTACCGGTGTGGAAGTAGTTTTCACCAAACTCCACGCGGGAGGAAAATTTGGTGGGGGTTCTTACGCGGCATCAGGTGGTTTACACGGTGTTGGTGCTTCGGTAGTTAATGCCCTTTCTGAGCGTCTAGATGTTGAAGTAGACCGCGATGGAAAAACATATGCGATGTCGTTCCGAAGAGGAGAACCCGGAACCTTCGACGATTCTCAAGGTAAGCGGCCCGGCAACAAATTCACCCCATTTCAAGATTCATCTGAGCTAAAAGTCATCGGCAAAGTTGCTAAGGGAATTACCGGGACCCGGGTTCGCTACTGGGCTGACCCACAAATCTTCGTGAGCGACGCGAAATTCAACCGAGATGATCTGCTTTCTAGGGCAAGGCAAACAGCCTTCTTGGTACCGAATCTCGAAATTCAAATCGTTGACAAGAGCTCGGTTGAAGAGAAAAAAGACACATTCAGGTTTCAGGGTGGTATCTCCGAATTTGCCGAATTCCTTGCTCCAGATTCTGCTGTCACCGACACCTGGCGTCTTACTGGAACTGGGCGCTTTACCGAGACAATCCCTGTCTTGAACGATGCAGGAAACATGGTTTCCACCGAGGTCGAGCGAGAATGCGGCGTTGACATCGCTCTGAGGTGGGGCACAGGCTATGAAACCAACGTCAGGAGTTTTGTAAACATCATTGCTACGCCCAAGGGTGGTAGCCACATCTCCGGATTTGAACAGGCTCTGCTAAAAGTATTCCGGGCTGAAATTGAAGCTAACTCACGCAAGCTCAAGGCAGGTAACGACAAAGTAGAAAAAGACGACATCCTTGCCGGTCTGACCGCCGTCGTGACCGTTCGGCTCTCTGAGCCTCAATTCGAAGGTCAGACTAAAGAGATTCTCGGCACCCCTGCGGTCAGAAACATAGTTGCCACCGTTGTCTCGGAAGAGCTAGGAGCGAGGTTCAAGAGCAACAAACGCGATGATAAAACGGCCACCGCACTACTTCTCGAAAAAGTTGTTTCCGAGATGAAAAGCCGAATATCGGCTCGAGTACACAAAGAGACTCAAAGACGCAAGAACGCGCTTGAAACCAGTTCGCTCCCTGCAAAGTTAGTAGATTGCCGCACTCAAGAAACAGAAGTCTCTGAGCTATTTATCGTCGAGGGTGACTCTGCTCTAGGAACAGCAAAACTTGCCCGAAATTCCGAGTACCAGGCACTTCTGCCTATCCGCGGAAAAATTCTTAACGTCCAAAAAGCTTCCGTGAGCGATATGCTCGCCAACACAGAATGTGCCTCCATCATCCAGGTGATTGGAGCTGGTTCTGGCAGGTCTTTTGACATCGATTCAGCACGGTACGGGAAGATTATTTTGATGTCTGACGCTGATGTAGATGGCGCACACATTCGAACATTACTGCTGACGCTCTTCTTCAGGTACATGAAGCCGATGGTTGAAGCAGGTAGAGTTTTTGCGGCTGTTCCACCGCTTCACCGAGTTGAAATCGTGAATGGCGGTTCAAAAAAGAACGAAGTTGTTTACACCTATTCTCAGTCTGAACTTGAGTCTTTATTACTGTCTCTTTCGAAAACAGGCAAGAGATATAAAGAGCCAATTCAGCGGTACAAGGGGCTGGGTGAGATGGATGCGGATCAGCTCGCAGAAACCACGATGGACCGAGATCGTAGAACTCTGCGAAGAGTCAAAATTGAAGACTTGCAAGCAGCTGAGAGAGTGTTCGAGCTACTCATGGGCAACGAGGTTGCGCCTCGTAAAGATTTCATTATTGAGTCTGCAGATTCATTTGAGCGCGAACGTATCGACGCCTAGCTAAAGCTACGAGCGACTGCTCTAAGGGCAATACCTAGTTTTTCCCCGCTCGCATCACGTTTGCTGGGCGAAATTTCACGGTTTACAACTTTTCCAGTTGAGTCAATTAGCAAATAACTGCTAGCCGCAACGGATGAGAACAGAATTGAATCTTCACCCTTCAAAAATTTGTGGCCTCTAACTCCAGAAGTTGCTCTGCCTTTACGGGGGAAATCGGCAAGTGAGCTAATTTTGAAACTACCCGGATCAGTTCCTGGAAGGGCCGACGAGGTGCCGGCAACAGTGACTAGATAACCATTTGCCTCATCGATCACGCCAAAGGCAACAACCCTGGCCTCAGCGTCGAGCGAAATACCGGCCATTCCGCTGGCTGGGCGCCCCTGCGGTCTAACCAGCTCTGCCGAGTAAATCAAAACTTGAGCATCATCAGCCACAAAGGCAAGTTCTGTGTTGTCGGCTGCATGAGCGGCGGCAACAATCTCATCGCCGTCTCTAAGGGAAATGATTTCAAACTCGTCCCGCTCCGGATAATCAGGCTGTACCCGCTTGACTACGCCCAATCGAGTGCCAACTGCGGCGGGAATTCCCGAATTGAGGTCTAACACTCCAACAAATTTTTCAGACTTACTAAAGCCGAGAAAAACATCTAATGGCTGTTCCGCGCCATTGCCTGGAATGTTTGAAACGTGAAGGCGATGAACAATGCCTCTGCTTGAGACAAAACCCAAGTCGGATCGAGTAGAGGTGGAAATTCTAGAAACATAACCACTCGGGTCAACAAAATCATTTTCTGAAGTGCGGTAGATGGCCCCCCGCCCGTTAATGATCACTGTGCATGGTGCATCCACTACCTCGGCTGCGGCCGCTGCTTTAGTTGCTGCCGCCAGCGACTGGACCACCAATTCTGAATCAACTAGTTGCGTGCGGCGGTCATCGCCGTAATCGGTGGCAACCTGCCTTAGTTCATTTGCAACCAGAGCTCGCAGCTGCGCGTCACTCGAGAGAACATTACGCAGTTCAGCGATCTCCCGAAGAAGCTGATCGCGCTCCGCCTCAAGTTCGATAACGGAGAACTTGGTCAGCCTTCTTAACCTCAGTTCGAGGATGTACTCTGCCTGCTCAGCGGAGAGGTCGAAAATTTGCATTAGGCGAGTACGGGCGTCACTTACTTCTTCGCTGGTTCTGATTACCTGAATTACTTCATCGATGGCAACGATGGCTACCAGTAACCCCTCAACAAGATGTAAGCGATTCTCACGTTTTCCAAGTCGGTTCGAGCTACGTCTACGCGTCACCGTGACTCGATGAGCTAAGTAAACACCGAGTAGATCTTTAAGTCCCAAAGTTTCAGGACGTCCGTTTACCAGACAGACGTTGTTAATTCCGAAGTTGTCTTCCATCGGAGTGAATTTATAGAGCAAATCGAGAACAACCTGTGGGTCGAAGCCTGTCTTGAGCTCGATAACCAACTTGAGCCCGTTGGTCCTATCAGTGAGGTCAACAACGTTAGATACACCGACTATTTTCTTGCTGTTGACGCCATCCTTGATTTTTTCAATAACTTTTTCTGGACCAACAAGATAGGGGAGGGCGGTGACCACCAATCCCATTTTTCTTGGGCCAACCGACTCAATTGAGACTTTGGCTCTAGTTCTAAAAGAACCTCGACCGGTCTCATAGGCATCTCTGACTCCGTCGAGACCGACTATCACACCGCCAGTTGGTAGATCTGGCCCCGGGCAGAAACGCATTAGGTCGTCGAGGGAAGCCTGAGGATTTTCAAGAAGGTGTAAAGCCGCTGCTATAACCTCGCGAAGGTTATGGGGAGGCATGTTGGTGGCCATGCCAACGGCAATACCAGAGGAACCATTGACGAGAAGGTTAGGAAAGGCTGCCGGAAGGACCTCGGGTTCCGTCAGTTGGGCGTCATAATTCGGTTTGAAGTCAACTACGTCTTCGTCGAGTGACTCGTTCATCAACATCGAAAGTTGTGCAAGACGAGCCTCTGTGTACCGAGCTGCCGCAGGCCCATCATCGAGAGAACCAAAATTGCCATGCCCGTCGATCAGTGGGTATCTCAGAGAGAAATCTTGAGACATTCGAACGAGCGCATCGTAGATAGCGGTGTCGCCGTGGGGATGCAACTTACCCATTACTTCGCCGGTTACACGAGCAGATTTAACATGCCCACGTTCAGGACGCAATCCCATCTCTCCCATTTGGTAGATGATTCGTCGGTGTACCGGTTTTAGACCATCGCGGGCATCAGGAAGTGCTCGAGCGTAGATTACCGAATACGAGTATTCAAGAAATGACTCTTCCATCTCTCTGGAGAGATCAATATCAATAATTTTTTCCGGGTTGCTCATGTTATTCCGCTATGTGTCAAACTAATCTCGATGCTACCTCCGCTGCCGAAAACTCTTGGGAACTTGAACCAGGTTTTGCCTGCTCTGATCGATTCGGTTCAGGGTAAGTCAAACAAACTCAACCTCCCAACCGCGAGCGGTGCTGTTTGTCTGCTAATTGATGGGCTCGGGCTAAATAATCTATTGGCCAGCTCTGCCCACGCTAGGTTT
>JBEGRV010000023.1:0-15589 GCA_041180285.1 Actinomycetota bacterium | reverse complement strand
GTGGTCGACATCAACGGTCAGATCACGGTTTTACCGGTTACCAATGCTCGAAATGTTGGCGGCAAAGTAGCCATAAGCCTTCGTTAGGCTCCAAAATTTAGGCAAGTAAATCCCAGGGATCCTTGCCGATTAGGCTCGCGGCTGCCTGAAAAACATACTCTTCGATGTGCATTCGCTCATGCATGGCATCGCTTCTGCGGGCGTGGCCCAAGCGCTCAATTGGAACACGATAAATCACGATGGTGCTGGTGGTGGGTTTGGTAGCCCAACGCTTCACCGACTTTGAATCCGAGCTAATGGGCGGGCCGTCAATAATCTGGCAGGTCAATTCGCCTAATTCTTCTGGCCAGGTGGTGCGCAAAAACTCGACGGCACCTTGAACAATTTGTTCGAAACTAGATTGCCCGCGACCAAGCATTCGCAGATGGCCAAGCAGAGATCGCCGAGGGCCCCGACCGTGGCGGTCACGTGAAATTCGAAATGAATTGTGGTGAGCGCTCATGTGGCAAGTCTATTGGCCTTGGTATTCTTTTCAGGATGTCTGAACGGCCGTGCTCAAAGGTAACTTGTAACCGCGAAGCCTTTGCAACCCTGACCTATGTGTACGCAGATTCGACAGCAGTATTGGGGCCACTGTCGACCCTTGCCGAGCCCCACAGTTACGACCTGTGTCGGCAACATTCAAAAAGCCTCACTGCCCCTGGGGGTTGGCTTATTGTGAAGCACACAACACTATTAGAAAGCAACTATGAACATTAACTGGGATGCAATCGTAAAGACCTACGATGTGCGCGGTTTGGTTGGCAAAGACCTGACCACAGAAATAGTTGCCGCGCTTGCAGCAGCCTTTGTGGACGAGCTTGAAGCAGCCGGATCCGAAGTTGTCGTCGGACACGATATGCGCGATTCATCCCCTGAGTTTGCAGACGCGTTTGCCCAGGGAGCACAGGCCAGAGGTGCCAACGTGGTTTCAATCGGGCTTTGCTCAACCGACGAAAGTTATTTTGCCTCGGGCATCTTTGATGCACCGGCAGCCATGTTTACTGCCAGCCACAACCCGGCAGCGTACAACGGCATCAAATTTTCTAGAGCCGGTGCCCGTGGCATCAGCCTCGATACCGGATTGGCGGCAATTCGCGACCGTGCCAAAGTCTACGTCGAGACTGGAATTGATGAGGTCGAGAACAAAGGCAGCTATCGCGAAGAGCACATTTTGGTGCGCTACGCGTCATATCTGCGCGAGCTGGTAGATCTCAGCAAGATTAGGCCACTAAAGGTGGTCGTTGATGCTGGTAACGGTATGGGTGGCTTGACCGTACCTGCTGTGCTGGGCCACGCCACCGACCTTGAAAGGTTGCCGCTCGAAATCATCCCAATGTATTTCGAACTCGATGGCACCTTCCCAAATCACGAGGCAAATCCGCTCGATCCAAAAAATTTGGTTGACCTTCAGAAGGCCGTGGTCAAACACGGTGCCGATATCGGATTGGCTTTTGACGGCGATGCCGACCGAGTTTTTGTTGTTGATGAAAAAGGCGATGCGGTAACTCCATCGGCTGTTGCCGCGATTGTCGCACGTCGAGAAATCGCCCGAGAAAAAACTCAGAACCCGGGTGCTCCGGTTACCGTGCTGCACAATTTGCTTACCTCGAATGTTGTCGCTGAAGTGATTACCGCTGACGGCGCTAAACCAGTTCGTACCAAAGTTGGCCACTCGCTAATCAAAGACAAAATGGCTGAGACCAACGCGATTTTCGGTGGCGAGCACAGTGCCCACTACTATTTCCGTGATTTCTGGGGTGCCGATAATGGCATGTTGGCTGCAATGCACGTTCTCGCAGAATTTGGTTCGCAGCCTCTTTCGCTTTCGGAATTTTCCAAGCAATATAATCCTTATTACCTAAGCGGCGAGATTAACTCGACCGTTTCAGATGTCGCAGCAGCGAAGTCAAGAATCAAAGAGGCATTCGACTCTCGAGCAGATTTCGATGAATTTGACGGCATCACAGCGCAAGGCAAGCCTGCCGAAGCTGGCCAGTGGTGGTGGTTTAATGTTCGTTCTTCGAACACCGAGCCGCTACTGCGACTGAATGTCGAAGCCGCAACCGAGGCCGACATGAAGAAAATCAGGGACGAAGTTCTCGCTCTGATTCGTGCCTAGCCGAAAGCAGAAAATGTCACAGAAAACCGCGTTTGATTTCAAAGTTGCCGACCTAAGTTTGGCCGAAGCTGGTCGCCACCAAATTCGCCTGGCCGAAAATGAAATGCCAGGGCTCATGGCGCTGCGTGAAGAGTTTGCTGCATCGGCCCCGCTAAAGGGCGCCAGAATCACCGGTTCACTGCACATGACTGTGCAGACCGCAGTGTTGATCGAAACTCTCGTCGCTCTGGGGGCAAAGGTGCGATGGGCTTCCTGCAATATCTTTTCAACCCAAGATGAGGCAGCAGCGGCCGTAGTCGTCGGAAATGGAACAGTTGACTCGCCGGCCGGAACTCCAGTTTTCGCGTGGAAAGGCGAAACCCTCGAAGAATACTGGTGGTGCACTGACCGAATTTTTGATTGGTCAGCTGAGGCTGCAGCCGAAGGCGCAGACTACACCGGCCCAAATATGATTCTTGACGATGGCGGCGACGCTACCCTCTTGGTTCACAAGGGTAGAGAGTTCGAACTTGCCGGTTCAGTGCCGCCAAAGGGCATCGATGACAGCGAAGAATACGGAGTAATTCTCGACCTCTTGAGTAAATCTGTCGCAGCCGACTCGAGTCGATTTACTCGCATCGCCGAAGAAATTAAGGGTGTCACCGAAGAAACCACCACCGGAGTTCACCGCTTATACGAGTTCCACAAACGCGGCGAGCTGCTATTCCCAGCCATCAACGTGAACGACTCGGTGACCAAATCTAAGTTTGACAACAAGTACGGCATTCGTCACTCGTTACCAGACGGAATCAACCGAGCAACCGACGTTTTGATCGGCGGCAAGGTTGTGTTTGTAGCTGGCTACGGAGATGTTGGCAAGGGTTCTGCTGAGGCAATGCGCGGTCAGGGTGCTCGAGTCATCGTGAGCGAAATTGATCCTATTTGTGCTCTTCAGGCTGCAATGGATGGCTATCAGGTTGCCACTTTAGAGTCAGTAATTTCAGAGGTTGACATTTTTGTTACCGCAACTGGAAACCAGGGCATCATCAAGCCAGAGCACATTTTGCAGATGAAGCATCTGGCAATTGTTGCTAATGTCGGCCACTTTGATGACGAAATTGACATGGCTGGAATCAACCGCATCGAAGGCATCGAAAAAATTGAAATCAAACCCCAGGTGCACGAGTGGCGTTTGCCAAACGGTCGGTCGGTTCTGATTCTCAGCGAAGGCCGACTCATGAACCTGGGTAACGCCACCGGCCACCCAAGCTTCGTAATGAGCAACTCGTTCAGCAACCAGGTGTTAGCCCAAATCGAGTTGTTTACCAAGACCGAAGAGTACCCAATCGGGGTTTACATCTTGCCTAAATCACTTGACGAAAAAGTTGCCCGTTTGCACTTGGCTGCGCTTGGTGTTGAATTAACACAGTTGACAACTGATCAGGCCCGCTACATTGGAGTTCCAGTGAACGGACCCTATAAGGTTGAGCACTACCGCTACTAACCCCCTGGAGCAGCATGAGCCACAAAATCCTTGTTGTAGATGACGACAACGCCCTTCGCGAAATGGTGGGCATTGTCTTAGAAAGCGAAGGATTTGAGCTCAGTTTTCACGACGCGGGCTCTGGAGCTCTCGAGAAATTCCAAGAGGTAAATCCAGACTTGGTCTTGCTTGACGTGATGTTGCCAGGAAAAGACGGTATTCAGGTCTGTTCTGAAATTCGCAGCAAAGCGGGTACCCCGATCATCATGCTGACCGCTAAAACCGAATCTGAAGACGTGGTTCGTGGTTTAGAGGCTGGCGCTGACGACTATGTAGTCAAGCCTTTTGACCCAACTGTTTTGATCGCTCGAATCAAGGCTCGGTTGCGCCCGCTCACCCAGGTAGTCGAGGCCAGCGGTGACCTAGTGACTCTTGGCCCACTAATTCTTGACATCACCGGTCATGAAGTTCGACGCGGTGAAGAAAGAATCTCACTGACTCCGCTTGAGTTCTCGCTACTGCTAACACTGGCGCAGAAACCAAAACAGGTTTTCACTCGGGAGATGCTGCTCGAGCTAGTTTGGGGCTACCACTACAAGGCTGACACTCGGTTGGTCAACGTTCACGTTCAGCGTTTGCGTTCAAAGATCGAAGATGATCCAGACAATCCAAAAATCGTGACGACTGTTCGAGGTATCGGCTACAAGGCTGGCCAGGCATAGTTGAAAATCCGCGCCTTCCTTAGGTGGGGGCTTGGGCTGTTCCGGAAGTACCTGCAGGCTCGAGCCGTCTTCTCGACCGTGGCGTCGAGCACCATCCTGCTCATTTTGGTTGGTGGCTTTCTCTCGTACTCCATCGGAAACGGGCTTTACTCAACTCGAACTAAACAGATTCTGAACGAGTCTGAGCGAGCTGCAGTCGAGGTTCAAAACACCTTTTCGGCCTCGACGGTAAACGATGAAGTTGCTTTGCAAACCCTTTTGAATTCGGTGATTCCATCGCTCGAATCTTCAGGAACATCGTCAACTCGAAAAGTTGCTTTGCTGCGTAGCCCAAATCAAAATCAAGAGTTGATTTTGCAAAGCCCAATCTCGGCTGACCTTGATACCTCACTGGTCTCGAGCAACTTGCGTGAGGCTGTTCGCCTATCACCCGGTCAGCTTAAGTATCAGTCGATCTCGATAACCGAAAATGAACAGTCGCATCCGGGAATTGCGGTTGGTACCAGCATTCAGATTCCGCAGGCTGGTCAGTATGAGCTTTACTTGGTGTTTGACCTGATTTCAGAGCAGCAAACCCTCGATTTCGTGCAGCGCACAATGGCGATTGGAGCGCTATTCCTAATATTTGCAATTGGAGCTGTAAGCTTCTTCGTCACCAACTGGTTGGTTAAACCGGTTCGTGACGCAGCCGAGGTTGCTGAAGACATCGCCGAGGGCGCACTCGATCGACGACTGGTTGAGCGCGGTGAAGACGTGATCGCAAACTTAGCCAAATCGTTCAACCGAATGACCGAATCGCTGCAAAAGCAGATTAACAAGCTAGCCAGTGTTTCAAAAATGCAGCAGCGCTTCGTATCAGATGTTTCGCACGAATTGCGCACGCCATTGACCACCATCAAATTGGCAGGCGACGTCATCTTCGCAAACCGTGAAACTCTAGAGCCTGCAGCACGCAGGTCTGCAGAGCTGATGCATGATCAGATTGAACGATTTGAAGTCTTGCTTAATGACCTACTTGAAATCTCCAGGTACGACGCTGGCGCGGTGAGAGCAGAACTCGAATTACAAGACTTGAACGGTGTTGTCGGCATGGCAATCGCTGGCCTTGAACCTCTCGCCGCAAGCAAAGGCTCTGACATTTTGATCAACATTCCATCTGGATCAGTTGACGCCGAATTTGACGGCCCGAGAATTGAGCGCCTGATTAGAAATCTGTTGGCCAACGCCATTGAGCATGGCGAAGGTAAGCCAATTACCGTGGCGGTTGGAGCCAGTGACTCGGCGGTCGCGGTAAGCGTGACCGATCAGGGCGTTGGAATGTCGCGTGCTCAGGTTGATCGAGTATTCGATCGCTTCTGGCGCGCTGATCCGGCTCGTAAACGAACCACAGGCGGAACCGGCCTAGGGCTGGCCATTTCGCTCGAAGACACCCACCTGCACGGTGGTTGGCTACAGGTTTGGGCCAAACCAGGGGAGGGAGCCTGCTTCAGGCTAACTTTGCCTCGCAAGCAGGGTGAAGTGTTCACCCAGTCTCCGCTTCCACTTCCGCCAAAGCGCAAAACAACGAAGTCGGTGCAGGCATGAACAATCTTCTGAAACTTATCCTCGGCGTTTTGATGGCAATTTCTTTGGCAGGTTGTGCAGCAATTCCTCAAGATGGAATTGTCTTGACCGGCCCCGCAGTTGAGACTGAGGCCGATCAAGAAAATCTTTACTACTCACCGTCTGGCCCTGAACCGGGAGCAACCAAAGAACAAATTCTCAATGGGTTTCTAAATGCAGGCACCGGTCCTCAAAATGATTACGCAGTAGCACGCGAGTTTTTGAGCACCAAAATCAAGAACAAATGGCAGCCAAATGAACGTGTCATCATTCAGAAACTTAGACCGACGGTAACGGTGTATCCAAATAATTCGGCAAGTGTTTCGACTACGGTTCTGGCTCAAATTGATTCGGCTGGTGCTTACAGTGAGCTGAACAGTGGCTCGCTCGAATACTTCCAATTCAAATTTGTGGAAGAAAACGGCCAGTGGCGAATCTCAGAGGCTCCAGACCTAACTCTCGTTATCAGGCCTGTCTTTGAGGTGATGTTCAGAAGTTATGCGCTCTATTTTTGGGACGCGAATTTCGAGAACTTGATTCCGGATTTGCGCTGGTTCCCAGCGCAGGCGACAACTCCGACCCGCATGGTTACCGCCCTGTTGGCTGGCCCAAGTGAGTGGCTGGCCGATGTCGCTAAAACTGCTTTCCCAAGTGGAACAAAACTTTCGCTAAACACAGTGACAATTGCTAATTCGGTGGCAACCGTAGACTTCACCAATCGAGCTTTGGTAGCCAATACGACGCAAAAATCTCGATTCAAAAAACAACTCGAGCAAACGCTGACCCAGTTAGATTCTGTTTTTGAGGTCGCTGTATTGGTTGAACGTACCCCTCAGGAGATTCCAGACATCCTGACTCCCGGCGCTCAGGCTACTGGCTTGTATCCGATTGTTTTAGACGCAGACGGTTTGCGAGCCTTGGGCGGAAACACATCCAGCAATCTCAAACTGGCATCAGAGTCACTTCGAAAATTGGCAGCTAGTGATTTTGCCATTTCTGGTGACCTCACCACCGTCGTCGCTGCAACGCCAACCGGGGTTTATCTGACCAAGTTAGGCCGAGTAGCTGAGACATCGAAATTGGTCGATGGCCGTAAGGCAATTTTGACTCCGATGCTAGACAGGAATGAATACATTTGGAGCCTTGGGTCCGCTTCAGGTAGTGCCCTTCTGATTGCCGGAAATAACGAACCGGTCAGAAGCATCAATCTGGGTTCAATCGCTGGCTACGATCGACTTTCATTTGCCATCAGCCCCGAGGGCAGCCGATTAGCCGCGGTCGTAAAAACCAACCTTGGTAATCGACTATTGATTGCTCCAATCACCAGAAATGCGGCAGGGATGCCGACCTCAGTGGGGCAGGCGATTGACCTTACTCCGATCGGGGCAAATCCCTTCTATGTGTCATGGATGAGCGGGCTAGATTTAGTGCTCTCCAGTGTGCTCGGTGAAGAGACGCGACCATATTTTGTTCAAGTGGGGGGTGTCGCAGACATTTCAACGGCAATTTACGGTCGAGCAGAGTTTCAAGGTGATGCCCAAACAGGTAACCTACACGCTCGAGTTGATAATGGCGACGTCTATCGGTACAGCAGCCTCGGCTGGGAGTTTGTCGACATCGAAATCATCGCCATGCACTTCGCGAGCCAATAGTTATTCACAGATATGGAAAGCCAGCCTGATTCTCTGACGAATTAGCTCAAAACTGTTCTGGTGAGACAAAACTTGAAAACCGCTTTTGGTTTTTTACTCGATGCGCTAATGCCAAACGCATGCGTAATCTGTGGCAAATTCGGCACTTTAATTTGTGGGCCTTGCATGCAGAGTCAAGGCTTTGAACTTAGCCATCCAACCAGAAGTTACACAGGCGAATCACCCGGAGCAACCCACGAAATCTCGGGTTTTTCGGTCTCAAACTACGAGGCTGTTGCCGCTTTAGTCAGCAAGTACAAAGAGGGTCTGGTTAGCCTGCTGGCACCGATATTCGCGCAACAGATATGGATGCGATTGCCGGGCGAAATGTTAGAGGCCAAGGTCTTGCTTGTTCCAATACCTTCGAGCCGCAAAGCGCAGCGGGTGCGCGGGTTCAACCCTGCGAAAGAAATAGCAATTGCTATGGCCAAGCTAGGCGGTACGACTTTTCAAGTAGCCGACCTGTTAGCGGAACGACAAGATCGTAAAGATCAAGCCGGGCAAAACCTCAGCGAGCGTTGGGCTGGGGTAGAGCAGCGCTTTGAGCTGGTGAGTGATACCTCTCGGGACGTCAAAATTTGGCTGGTTGACGATGTGGTTACAACTGGTGCGACTTTGTTGGCAGCAAAGTTCACGCTTGAACAAAATGGGTACACGGTCGATAAATTCGTCACGTTTGCTGAGACAAAACTGAAAATTTCACACACCTGAACTCGTAAAGGTATAGGTTTCATTCACGGGCAACGTTGCCCGAACTTGGAGGTCATCATGGAAGTTAACATCACTGCCAAAAATCTCGCGGTTTCCGACCGCTTTCGCGATTATGTCGAAGATCGTGCCCACAAAGTTGAACAACTTGCGCACCGCGTTCAGGCACTGACCATCAAGGTAACCCGACATGATCACAGCCGTGGTTCTGGCCCTGAAGATCAGGTTGAACTGACTGTTTTTGAACCCGGCCATGTTGTTCGGGCTGAGGCCCACGCAGCAGACAAATTTGCCGCCTTCGACCTGGCATTGGGCAAATTATCTGAGCGACTACGCCGGGCCTCAGATCGACGCAAAGTGCACCATGGCCGCCACGGTTCAATCGGGGCAAGCGAGCTCTCAGCGCACGACTTCGCCGAACTAGATGTGCACCCTGTCGACGCAGATATTCTCTTAGGAACCAAACACGACGAAGCAGATGAGTCAAGCCAATCTGTAGACCTCGGTGAATCACCGGTGGTTATTCGCCGAAAGAGTTTTGACGCCGTGCCAATGTCGGTTGATGATGCTCTGTATCACATGGAATTAGTGGGTCACGATTTCTATCTTTTCCACGACTCAGAAACCAATAAACCATCCGTGGTTTACCGTCGTAAAGGCTGGAATTACGGGGTAATTAACCTAAATTAGGCATTCCGCCTGCAGCGTAGCTTAGGCCTCGGCAGCACCCGGTTTGGGTAGTGCCGAGGTCTAAGATTATGGGTAGACCTCATTCTCGGTTTGGAGTATCAATTGGCTAATTTCATCGACAAACTTTTGCGCGCCGGCGAAGGTCGCACCCTGGTCAAACTGCGCAATTACGCGGTGGCGATTAATGCCCTCGAAGAAGACTTCACCAAACTGAGCGATGAAGATCTTCGCAACGAAACCCAGGTGCTTCGTGACCGTTATGCGGCAGGCGAATCTCTCGACGATTTACTTCCCGAGGCTTTCGCAGCTGTTCGAGAGGCATCTAAACGAACTTTAGGTCTTCGCCACTTCGACGTTCAGCTGATGGGTGGTGCAGCACTGCACCTTGGAAATATTGCAGAGATGCGCACCGGTGAAGGTAAGACCCTGGTTGCAACTCTTCCCGCCTACCTAAATGCCATTGCAGGTCGAGGAGTTCACGTTGTAACGGTTAACGACTTTTTGGCCGGCTACCAGAGTGAGCTGATGGGCCGTGTTTTCCGCACGCTTGGCATGACCACCGGTTGCATCCTGTCTGGGCAAGACCCAACCGAGCGCCGCGAACAGTACCTAGCTGACATCACCTATGGAACCAACAACGAATTCGGTTTTGACTACCTGCGCGACAACATGGCCTGGCAGCAGCAAGATTTGGTTCAGCGTGGCCACTTTTACGCCATCGTTGACGAGGTTGACTCAATTCTGATTGATGAGGCACGAACCCCGCTGATCATTTCTGGCCCTTCTTCAGGAGACGCTAACCGTTGGTTTGCCGAGTTTGCCAAGATTGCAGAAAAACTTCAGCCGGTCATTGACTACGAAGTAGACGAAAAAAAGCGCACCATCGGAATTCTCGAGCCTGGAATTGAGAAGGTTGAAGATGCCTTGGGTATCGACAATCTTTATGAATCGGCGAACACTCCTTTGATCTCGTTCCTGAACAACGCAATTCGCGCCAAGGCTCTTTTCAAGCGCGACAAAGACTACGTAGTCATGGATGGCGAAGTTCTGATTGTTGACGAGCACACCGGCCGTATCCTCGCGGGGCGCCGATACAACGAGGGTATTCACCAGGCAATTGAAGCCAAAGAGGGCGTTGAGGTGAAAGCTGAAAACCAAACCTTGGCCACCGTCACACTGCAAAACTACTTCCGCCTGTACAAAAAACTTTCGGGTATGACCGGAACCGCCGAGACCGAAGCCGGCGAATTTATGGCTACCTACAAGCTCGGTGTGGTTCCAATTCCAACCAACAAGCCGATGGTTCGAATTGATCACCCAGACTTGATCTATAAAAACGAAGAGGTCAAGTTCAACATGGTGGTGGCTGACATCGTCGAGCGCCACAAAACCGGCCAGCCGGTTTTGGTCGGAACCACCTCGGTTGAAAAGAGCGAGTACCTCTCAAAACTTTTGGCCAAGGCCGGTGTTCGTCATGAGGTGTTGAACGCTAAAAACCACGCGCGTGAAGCTGCAATTGTTGCTCAGGCAGGTCGCCTCGGTGCTGTCACTGTAGCCACCAACATGGCTGGTCGAGGTACCGACGTAATGCTCGGTGGTAATGCTGAATTTCTCACCGTCGATGCGCTGCAAAAGCGTGGGCTAAACGCAGAAGAAAACCCAGCCGAGTATGAGGCAGCGTGGGCTCAAGAGTTTGAGTCAATCAAAGCCGCCGTTGCTATCGAGGCAGAAAAGGTGCTTGCCGTTGGTGGTCTCTATGTATTGGGAACTGAGCGTCACGAATCTCGCCGCATCGACAACCAGCTGAGAGGTCGTTCTGGCCGCCAAGGAGACAAGGGTGAATCTCGTTTCTACCTATCTCTTACCGATGACCTAATGCGTCTGTTCAATTCAGGTGCAGCAGCCGCGATGATGAATCGCTCCGGCGTGCCAGACGACATGGCAATCGAATCTAAGGTTGTTAGCCGTGCGATTGCCAGTGCGCAGTCGCAGGTCGAAGGCAGAAACGCTGAAATTCGCAAAAACGTCCTCAAGTATGACGATGTGCTCAACCGCCAGCGTGAAGCAATCTACTCAGATCGCAGACACATCCTCGAGGGAGACGACATTGCTGATCGAGTCAGCGGATTCCTGGAAGATGCGGTCAGCAACATTGTTGCGAGCCACATCCAAGACGGCAGCTCAGACTGGGATCTAGACGCACTATGGGCAGAGTTGAAGACCATCTATCCGGTTGGTCTTGAAATTCAAGAGGTTCTTGCTGAAGCAGGTTCTCGAGCTAAATTCACTCGCTCGTGGTTGACGAACGAACTGGTCAGTGACGCAAAGATTGCCTACGTGCGACGAACCGAAGATATCGGTGAGGCCGCAATGCGCGAGCTAGAGCGTCGAGTTGTGCTTTCAGTGGTTGACCGTAAATGGCGCGACCACCTTTACGAAATGGATTACCTCAAAGAGGGAATTGGTCTTCGTGCCATGGCACAGCGTGACCCTCTGGTTGAGTACCAGCGTGAGGGTTACGGCATGTTCCAGCAGATGATGGGCTCGATCAAAGAAGAGGTAATCGGCTTCCTGTTCAACGTTGAGGTGCAGGTAGAGACCGCTCCGCCCGCCGTTGACCAGTCGCAGCTCAGCTACAGTGCGCCAGATGAAGATGGGCAAGCTGAGGTTCACTCGGTAGCTGAAGAACTGGGCCAAGCGCCGAGCGCGCCTCAAGGCAACCAGAAACCAGAAAACGGTCAAGGTTCGAGTTTCTTTAGAAGCTAATCTTCGATTATTAATCGCCGGTAGCCACTTTTGGTGGCTACCGGCTTTTAACTCACCAGCTACAAGACCGAAACTGATGTGGCTCGCCAACGGTTATTGAAGCCTTCTAGTCGAATCGCAACGGCACGCAAACGCTTGGGTGAGTCGAGCAGCACTACTGATTCGATTACTCCATCGCGAGGGCTTTGGGCTCTCATGTTTTTCACGTGAAAATTTGGGTATCGTGCTTTTTGCCCTTTTCTGAGTCGCTCTTCTTTCGCCTGTTGGGCTCGAGCGGCCAGTTTTTGGTAAACATCTTCACTCAAGAATCTGGCTAGCTGCTCGACGCCACGAGTGCCCGCGATTACCTCGACGACTCCGGTAGCCAGCAGTGCCAAATTATTGGTTGGATCAGGCAACTCAGAGTTTTTGTTGTACTGCTTACCGAATAATTCGGCTTCTTCAATTGGGTTAGTAGCTTTGCGCTTTGATTCTTCTTCGTTTGGTTCTTCAGGTGTTTCAGTTTCAATGGCCATTTGTTTTACCCCCTACTTGATGAGCCTCAGCGGCGTTGCTGAGGGAATTCGAGATTAAACGCAAACCAAATTTCCTGGAACGGCCTTTTCAGAAGCTGTGGATAACTTTTTTGAGTAATTCTCAAGTTATTCAAAATTCAAATATGAACTTTGACGCGTGGTTTGAAGACTTTGAAGCCGAAATTTCGCATCGAATGGAGTCGGATCAATCAATCCAAGCTTTAGTTACTCCGTCGTTGCGGTCAATGCTCAGTGGCTGGGCTGTGGTTCAGCTTGACTTCATTTTGTATCCATCCGTGCAGCTGGCGGCGGTTCAACTTGGTCATGATTTTGTCGCCGGTTTGCTGGTCGGAACAGCAAATTGGCTGATCTATCCACTCTCTAGCCTGAAGTCAATTCGTGGGCTACTTCCACCGGCAGACAAACTGCCTGGGCTTAGGGAAGTAGAAATTGATCTATACGAGTATTTAGCGTTAATTCCAGATTCGGTCCAGGCTCAAGTTTCGCTGGATGATCAAGTCTTCACTTCAGTCAGATTGCTGTCGGCTACTGCGAATCTGCTTCTGGTCGAATCGAGCAATCTCCAGCCGATGGCTATTTCGCTAGCTGCCGTTAGGAGCATTCAAATTTCTGCTGTGGATAACTTCGGCGCCATTTAATTTTCACGGCCATATTTTCACCATGAAACTAAATTTTGGTTCGGCAAAATTCAGAAATCTGCGAACCCTCGTCGTTGGCGGAGGGTTGTTAATTATTGCCATGTTCAGTGCCTATTTCTGGCTTAAACAAGAGGGTAGCCCAGACGAAATGTTGATTGCCAAGAGCAGCCTTCCCGCTGGCACTCGCATTTCCACAGAAGATTTTCGAACTGCTGAGGTATCACTTGGAGCTCAAAACATGTATTACCTAAGGACTAATGAGTTGCCAGTTGGCAGTTACCTGCTGGGGCCGATCAGGGAGGGGGAGCTACTGCCCAAATCGCAGATTGCAACCCAATTGCTTGATGAACGTGCGCCAGTAGTGGTTAGTTCTGCGATGCCCCTGGCGAGCGGGCTGGTGCCCGGCGCATCGGTGGATCTATGGGCTACAGCCGAACCAGAATCCGGCCCCGCACTTCCTCGCCTACTTATTGAATCTGCCGAGGTAGCTGCGGTACTAAAACCCGAGGGCATGTTTAGCGTTGAAGATTTGGCCGTAGAACTGTGGGTTCCGTTACCTGCTGTATCAGAAGTGTTGGCAGCGCAGGTGAGCGGTGAAAAATTCGGTCTCGTGGTTCGTCCCACTTTGCTAGACCGGGCCAGGTGGTGAAGGTTGAAAACAATTGCGGTATGGTCACCGGGCTCTGCAGTTGGAAAGTCAACCCTAGCGATTGCTTTAGCGCATGAACTAGCCCAGCGTGGTTTGCGAGTTGCCTATTTCGATGTTGACGTTGACCATCCTTCAGGTAAGTATCTTTTGGGGGATCGCGAGCATCCCGCAGGCGTAGCGGCAATTTTTAGGTTGGCGCTTCAGGGGCGTCTAACCGAATCAGAATTCAATCGACTTTCGACCCATATCTCAGGTGGCAGAGGGCAGTGGCAATTTATAGCTGGGCTTTCGACAAGACGACGTTCGGCCGAAGCGCAAATTGATGCACTTGAAATCGTGAAGGAGGAAATGCAAGAGCGGTTCGATTACTTTGTCTTCGATCTCGCATCGCCACTTCAGCAAAGTTGTTCTGGTAAGGCAAGCCCTACATTTACAGCGGAGGTTATTGCCAGTTCTGATTCTGTTTTGGCGATTTGTGGATCAGAACCCAGCCAGATTGCTAGCTTTCTTGATTCTTGGCAAGAGCTCACCGATGTCGTTTCATCTCCGGTGCGAATTATTGTCAACCGCTTGAAATCAGGGGTCTTGGGGGTTAAGGCAAGGCAGCAAATAAGCGAAACCCTGATCAAAATGGTGAAGGTTGAGGTGCAACTCTTTATCTCTGATGCACCAGCCGAAGCAGATCGAGCACTCGCATCAGGGGTGCCGATAAATTACCTGCGAAAAGGTAAAGTGCGTGCTTCGATTGCTGAATTGGCAACCGCGCTAATCGCAGAGCATTCACAACCTCAGTTAGCGATGGCTAAACTCAACTAGATGTCTACACTAAGCGATCTGCTCAAGCGCCAAACTTCGGCAAGTCATGCCGACATACAGTGGCTACACTCGCTTCAGGCCGAGTGGCAGTTAATCGCCGACCTAGTTTTTGCCGACCTGGTGCTTTGGGTACGAACTACAGATGGCACATTTGTGGCTGCGGGTCACGCCCGCCCATCTAGCGCGCCAACCATTTTTTATCGAGACATTTTTGGTGAACCAATCCGGAAAGACTGGGCAGGGCGCGTTAGTGAGGCGTTTCAGACCGGCCAGGTTGTCATCTCTAACGAGATAGATAACTTCAACGGTGCAATTGCTCGGCTAAGCGCCTATCCGGTGCGCAGAAGGTTGTCTGCGAGAACGGATGAAGCCACCGCAGAGCCGATTGCGGTCGTAACCAAACACACCAACCTCGCCGAGGCGCCAACTCCGAATCGACTGCAACTGAACTATCAGAGCTGCGGCAATGCGCTACTCGAAATGATGGCCGACGGTGGTTTTCCTGATTTCAGTAACCCAACCGGACCAAAGCGAGGTGCGCCACGTGCCAATGACGGTTTAATCAGACTCGACTTTGAAGGCAATGTGGTCTTTGCCAGCCCCAACGCGCTATCTGCGTTCAACCGACTCGGAATTGCCGGAGAGCTAGAGGGTAAATTGCTTGCCGAGGCAGCAACCCCAATTCTCAAGGGGTCAACCAACGTCGATGAAAGTTTGCCGCTGGTGCTAACCGGTCGGGCACCCTGGCGCACCGACATGGAGTCGAGGTCAGTGACTCTGAATGTTCGTGCAATACCGCTCAAACTTCGAGGTGAGCGCACCGGAGCAATTGTTTTGTGTCGCGATGTAACCGAATTGAGGCGCCAAGAGCGCGAGTTAATTACCAAGGATGCCACCATCCGTGAAATTCACCACCGGGTAAAAAATAATCTGCAAACTGTGGCCAGCCTGCTGCGCATTCAGTCTCGACGCAGCACCAGCGAAGAGGTAAAAGAGCAGTTGGGTCAGGCAATGCGCCGAGTTTCGGCAATTGCTTTGGTGCACGACACTTTGTCAGAGGGGCTGGCTCAAGAAGTTAGTTTTGACGAGGTTTTTGATCGAGCGCTATTACTCACCTCTGAGGTTGCGTCATCGTCTAACACAACCGT
>JBEGRV010000022.1:0-16456 GCA_041180285.1 Actinomycetota bacterium | reverse complement strand
CATCGCGAACAGCTGCTGCCAAAAGGAAGCCAACGCCAATGATTAGGTCACAGTCGGCCTGAACCATCGAGTCAACACCAGAGACGAAGTCGGTCTGGGTAGCTGAGCTTGGAGACTCAACCTCTGCGATTTCAACACCGAGTTCAGCTTCGGCCTGCTTTAGACCTGCATATGCCTCTTCGTTGAAGGATGCGTCGTTGAAGCCACCTGAGTCTGAGACCATGCAGGCCTTGTAGTCAACAGGTGTTGCGGTTGGCTCTGCCGGAGCAGCTGCACAACCTGCAAGGGTTAGGCTGGCCGCAGTGACCAGTGCCAAACCCTTGAATACTGATGTGGTTTTCACTTGGGATTCCTCCTGAAAGTCACCCGATGCCTTTCACCAGGTGATCCGTTCTTCAGACTAGCCTCGAAAATACGGGCCTAAAAACAAGAATGCCGTTCGATGAAAATAATTAATCTATTCGCAACAAAAACCCGAAAAAGATTCGGTTTTTTTCTAATTTATTAGTCGCTAGAGCACGTCTTCGTGGCCCGTTGCCTTCAGCGCATCTACCAACGACTTAACCCGCTGGGCATGGGCCTTAGTGGTCACCAGCAGAGCATCTGGGGTGTCTACCACGATCACGTCTTCAAGGCCGATGAGCGCAATTAGCCGGTCGGTGTCACTAACCAAAATTCCGCTGGACGAATCAGCCAAGACCTTGGCATTTCCGAGCACTGCAAGATTGCCTTTTCGCCCCTGCGATTGCAGCTCAGCAATTGCTGCGAAATCTCCTACGTCGTGCCAGGTGAACGACGCGGGAACCACTGCAACCAGTCCAGCTGCAGCAGCTGGTTCAGCTACCGAGTAGTCGATAGCCACCTTTTTGAGTTTTGGCCAAACTCGCTCCATCACCGACTTGCGATTTTCGGTGTCCCAAGCGTCAGCGATTTCCATAATTGCCGCGTAAAGCACGGGCTCAGAGTTTGCAACCTGTTCGAGCAGCAGTGCTGCCGGAGCAATGAACATACCGGCGTTCCAGAGATACTCCCCCGACTGCACGTATTTTTTCGCACGATCGATGTTTGGTTTTTCAACAAACTTGCTGACCGAATGTGCGTTTGGTGCCTGAGGCAGTTCGAGGCTGACACCTTTTTTGATGTATCCAAAACCGACCGAAGGCTCGGTGGGTTCAATGCCTATGGTTACGATCAAACCGGTGGCGGCAACCTCAATTGCTTCGCGCACAGTGTTTCGAAAATCTTCGTCTTCGCCAATTACGTGATCGGCTGCAAAAGAACCGACGATTGCATCCGGCTCGCGTTTCATCAAAATTGCTGCGGCGAGCGCAATCGCAGCGGTCGAGTCTTTTGGAGAAAGTTCCAGAACCAGATTGTCGGTCGACAGATCTTCGATTTGCTCAAGCACGGCTGACTTGTGCACCCGACCGGTAACCACCAAAATTCGATCCCGCCCCGAGATGGGCGCCAATCGATCCCAGGTGTCTTGTAAGAGGGTCTGACCTGACCCGGTTAGGTCGTGAAGAAATTTCGGCGCAGAGGCTCTAGAAAGAGGCCAGAGTCGAGAGCCAATTCCACCGGCGGGAATAATGCTGAAAAATCTATCGATTGGATTCCTATGCATGGAAAAACCCTAGACGAATAATCTCTGATTAGACGAATGGGCTTGTTTCACGCGGTTAGACTTATTGGGCTTTCCATCATCTGGGATTAAGCCATTCAAGGAGGATTTCGTGCCAACTAAACCTGCCGGCACTCTCTATCGAGGCAAAGTTGGAATGTGGTCTTGGGTGCTTCACCGCATCACCGGAGTCGCAATTTTCTTCTTCCTCTTGGTACACGTTCTTGACACCGCCCTAGTTCGGGTTAGCCCCGAGGCCTACAACGCGGTTATCGCAACCTACAAAACCCCATTGATCGGCTTGGCCGAGTTGGGTCTAGTCGCCGCGATTCTGTTCCACGCACTCAACGGGGTTCGTGTGATTCTGATCGACTTCTGGCGCAAAGGCGCCAAATACCAGAACCAGATGTTCTGGGTTGTTGTTGCAATCGCGCTGTTGGTTTTCGCAGCGTTTGCCCCTCGTCACCTAATGCACGTATTCGGATAGGCGCCAGAAAATGTCAGTAGTTATCGAACAGCCTCGCTCGCCAAGAAGTCGCAACCAGGCCAACTGGGAGAAATACGGATGGCTATACATGCGCGCCTCAGGCGTGGTTTTGCTGGTGCTTATTTTCGGTCACCTCTACGCCAATCTTTACGCTGGCGAAGGAATTAAGGCGATCAACTTTGGTTTCGTAGCCGGTAAATGGGCCGACCCATTCTGGCAGGTCTGGGATCTACTAATGCTTTGGCTTGCACTAATTCACGGAACTAACGGCATGCGAACCATCGTTAACGACTATGCCAGCAAAGAAAACATCCGCCGTGGTCTAGTGATTACCCTCTGGGCAGTCTGCGCCGGGCTCATTCTGCTCGGCACGCTAGTTATCTTCACCTTTGACCCATGCCCAGCGGGCGCAGCTGCTGAGTTGCTGCCTTCGTTCTGTTCAGCCAAATAAAAAGGATTCACTCAAGTGACCAACGCAACTCCGAAAGTTCACCACTACCAGTACGACGTTGTAATTGTCGGTGCCGGTGGAGCAGGTATGCGAGCAGCCATCGAGGCCGGCCCGCACGCCAAGACAGCGGTTATCAGCAAGCTGTTCCCAACCCGTTCACACACCGGTGCGGCGCAGGGCGGCATGGCGGCGGCACTTGCCAACGTAGAAGAAGACAGCTGGGAATGGCACACCTTCGACACCGTTAAGGGTGGCGACTACCTGGTTGACCAAGACGCTGCTGAAATTTTGGCCAAAGAATCGGTACAGGCAGTTATCGACCTAGAAAATATGGGTCTGCCATTCAACCGAACCCCAGATGGCAAAATCGACCAGCGCCGGTTCGGTGGTCACACTCGCGACCACGGCAAGGCGCCGGTTAGACGCTCTTGTTATGCAGCTGACCGCACCGGCCACATGATTCTTCAGACTCTTTACCAAAACTGTGTGAAGTTGGGTATCGAGTTCTACAACGAGTTCTACGTCCTCGACCTGGTGATGACCAAGGTCGGCAAAGAGGAACGCCCCTCGGCCGTCGTTGCTTACGAACTCGCAACCGGCGACCTGCACGTGTTCCAGGGCAAGTCAATCATTTTTGCGACCGGTGGCTTTGGCAAGATCTTCAAGACCACTTCGAACGCCCACACCCTAACTGGCGACGGCGTCGGAATCATCTGGCGCAAAGGCCTTCCGCTGGAAGACATGGAGTTCTACCAGTTCCACCCAACCGGTCTAGCTGGCCTGGGCATTCTGCTCTCTGAAGCTGCCCGCGGCGAAGGTGGAATTCTGCGCAATGCCTCGGGTGAGCGCTTCATGGAACGATACGCACCGACCATCAAGGATCTTGCTCCTCGAGACATGGTTGCTCGCGCAATGGCAAACGAGGTGCGTGAGGGTCGCGGTGCCGGGCCCAACAAAGACTACGTCTTGCTCGACCTCACTCACCTGCCACCTGAAGTAATTGATGCCAAGTTGCCTGACATCACCGAGTTTGCCCGCACCTACCTGGGTGTCGAGCCATACACCGAACCGGTGCCGGTATTCCCAACCGCACACTATGCAATGGGCGGAATTCCAACCAACGTTCAAGCAGAAGTTTTGCGCGACAACAAGACAGTGGTTCCAGGCCTATATGCAGCCGGAGAATGCGCCTGTGTTTCTGTTCACGGTGCAAACCGACTCGGAACCAACTCACTGCTAGACATCAACGTATTCGGAAAGCGTGCCGGAATTGCCGCAGTTGAATATGCCAAGAAGGCCGACCACGTGCCGGTTCCGGCAGATGCCGCTGAAGGTGTAATCGCGTTACTTGAAAAGGTTCGCAGGTCTAAGGGCACTGAAAAAGTTGCTCAGCTTCGCAAAGAGCTGCAAGACACCATGGATAAAAACGCTCAGGTTTACCGCACCGAAGAGTCGCTTAACGAAGCGTTGGCGAAGATCGCTGAACTTCGTGAACGATATGAAAACATCTCGGTTCAAGACAAGGGTCAGCGTTTCAACACTGACCTGCTTGAAGCTGTTGAGCTTGGCTTCCTGCTCGACCTTGCTGAGGTGCTTGCATACACATCACTTGAGCGTCGCGAAAGCCGTGGCGGGCACTTCCGCGAAGACTTCCCAGAGCGCAATGACAAGAAGTTCATGGTTCACTCGATGGCCTACTTGACTGACAAGAAACCCAAGAAGCCTGGCGACAACATCAAAATCGACTGGAAACCAGTTACCATCACCAACTACCAGCCAATGGAGCGTAAGTACTAATGGCAACCGCAACTCAAGAAACCGAAATCGGTGTAGTCCCAAGCTTCACCGTCACGCTCTTTGTTCGCCGTTTCAATCCAGAGGACGGGCTTGAGCCTCGTTGGCAAGACTTTGACGTAACGGTTCACGGAACTGACCGAGTTCTGGATGCACTGCACAAGATCAAGTGGGAAATTGACGGATCGCTAACTTTCCGCCGCTCATGTGCACACGGTGTTTGTGGCTCAGACGCGATGCGCATCAATGGCCGCAACCGCCTAGCCTGCAAAACCCTAATCAAAGACCTAGACATCACCCAGCCAATTTACGTGGAACCAATCAAGGGCCTCGAGGTCGAAAAAGACCTTGTGGTTGACATGAACCCGTTCTACCAGGCTTATCGCGATGTGAAGCCGTTCCTAATTGCCAGCGACAACCCAGAAAAAGAGCGCTTGCAAAGCCCTGAAGACCGCGAGCGTTTCGACGACACCACCAAGTGCATTTTGTGTGCTGCCTGCACCACCTCTTGCCCAGTTTTCTGGACCGACGGTCAATACTTTGGGCCAGCGGCCATTGTCAACGCGCACCGCTTTATTTTTGACACTCGTGACGAGGCTGCCGAGGTTCGCCTTGACATCCTGAACGACAAAGAAGGCGTATGGCGCTGCCGCACCACCTTCAACTGCACCGAGGCTTGCCCTCGCGGCATTGAGATCACCAAGGCCATCGCCGAAGTCAAGCAGGCAATTCTGCGAGGCAAGGCTTAGCCACAGGTTTGGGAACAGAAGCGACAATCGAAAGGTTGTCGCTTCTGTCTATATGAAGGGGTTAATCATGATCTCAAGACGAGAGCTGCTCAGACTCAGTTCAATCGCCCTGGCAACCGTAGGTTTTTCAAGCCTCGGACAGCTTGCAGCAAAAGCCGCAAAGACCTACACCGTCGGCAAAGCCAGTAGCGTTCCGGTAAAGGGAGGCAAAACCTTTTCAGTTGGAGGTCAAAGTATTTTGATCACTCAGCCGAGCAAAGGAAAATACCGGGCGTTCGTTGCTCAGTGCACCCATGCCGGCGCTCGGCTTGACGGAGCAAGAAATCTGCGTAACAACGTGATTACCTGCCCAAACCACGGTGCAAAATTTAGCGCAGACACCGGCGCTGCAACTTCAGGGCCTGCCTCGAGCGCTCTTGGAAAAGTAAAAGTTTCGGTGTCAGCCGGCAACCTCAAAGTGACCTTCTAGAATTCTCGAATGACCCGAATCGTAACTGTAAACGTCAACGGCGTGCGCGCCGCATTTCGCAAAGGTATGGGCGACTGGTTGTCCAATACCGACGCCGACATTTTGGCTCTTCAAGAGGTTCGCGCCGCAGACTCAGACCTAAATGAGCTTTTTGCAGCCCACGGTGGTCTGGCAGCAGATGGCGGAAAATGGCACGTGCTTCACGATGCGGCAACTGCCAAGGGCCGAGCTGGTGTCGCCCTGGTCAGCCGAATCGCACCTGAGACGCACCGGGTTGAATTGGGCGCAGACGAATTCGATTCTGCTGGGCGTTGGCTCGAGGCCGACTACGAAATCAATGGTAAAAAACTCACGGTAGTCAGCACCTATGTCCATTCAGGTGAAGCCGATACCCCCAAGCAGATTGAAAAATACAAGTTTCTCGAGGCTATGCAAACGCGAATGGCTGAACTTATCAAGTCGGGCGCGAAGGCATTAGTGACCGGCGACCTGAACGTTGGCCACACCGAGCTGGATATAAAAAATTGGAAGGGCAATCTCAAAAAGGCAGGTTTTCTTCCCGAAGAGCGCGCCTATTTCGACACTTTCATGAACTCGCAAGGGTGGGTAGATATTGGGCGGGCCGCGCATCCTGATCTACCTGGCCCATACACCTGGTGGTCATTTCGCGGACAAGCCTTCGACACCGATGCGGGTTGGCGAATCGACTATCACCTAGCCACGCCTGCACTAGCCGAAACCGCGAGCAACTATCGCGTGCATCGAGCAGACAGTTATGACACCAGGTGGAGTGACCACTCTCCAGTCTCGGTTGACTACTCCATCTAAACTTGAGGTTATGACCAAACCAAACCTTCTCAGCGGCATGCAGCCGTCTGCAGGCTCTCTGCACCTCGGCAACTATCTGGGAGCATTGGTCAACTGGGCGAAAATGCAGGAAGACTACAACGCCTACTACTGCGTGGTCGATTTGCATGCCATTACGGTTCCGCAAGACCCCGCGCAACTGCGCCAAAACACCCGCATCACTGCAGCCCAATACATCGCAGCTGGAATCGATACCGATAAGTCGGCTTTGTTTGTGCAGTCTCATGTTCCAGCACATGCTCAGTTGGCCTGGGTTCTTATGACGCTGACTGGGTTTGGTGAGGCTGGTCGCATGACCCAGTTCAAAGACAAAACGCAAAAGGGCGGCACTGAGGCAGCATCGGTCGGGCTGTTTACCTATCCGGTGTTGCAGGCGGCTGACATTCTGCTGTACCAGCCGAAAGCTGTTCCAGTCGGTGAAGACCAGCGCCAGCATATTGAACTAACTCGGGACCTCGCCATGCGGTTCAATTCTCGATTTGGTGAAACTTTTGTAATTCCCGAGGGCGTAATTCTGAAAGAAACCGCCAAGATTTATGACCTGCAAAACCCCGAGGCCAAAATGTCGAAATCTGGCGACCCAAAGGGCTTGGTTAACATCATGGATGAATCATCGGTGATCACTAAAAAAATCAAGAGTGCGGTTACCGACACCGATGGGGAGATTAGATTCGACCGAGAGAACAAGCCGGGCGTATCGAACCTACTGGGCATTTACTCTGCAATCAGCGGAGCTAAAATTTCGGATCTTGAAGCTAAATTCGCCGGTCAGGGCTACGGTGCTTTGAAAACTGAATTAGCAGAATTAGTGGTCGAGCACATTGCTCCGATTCGCGATCGTGCCAACGAATTGCTGAATGATCCTGCTGAACTGGATCGCCTGCTGGCCAAGGGCGCGGCACGGGCAAACCAGCTGGCCGAAGAAACTCTGGCCACGGTCTTCCAAAAAATCGGATTTATCCCAGCTGCCTAAGCATCGCTTTTGCGGTTGTTGAATCTGTCACCAATACATTTATCCAGCCACCTTTGGCCGCGGAAATTATTGGCTCCACCTTTCGAAGACCTCCGGCAAAACCAACCCGGCGCGGAACCGACTTTAGAGTCTCTCTAGAAAGCCCGATCAGGCGTTCTTCAAGAAACTGCCCAACGTCTTTTCCATCCGCATCAAAGAAATGCGAACAAACATCACCGATTGCCCCTTCACTGCGCAACAGCTCAAGATCTTCAGCCGAAACTGTATTACCCGATTCGCTAAGCAAGGGAGAGGGTTCGACCGAGCCAATGCCCAACAGCAAGACGTTCAACTTTTGCCACGCTGCAACTGTTTCCTGCAGATAGTTATCGCTTAGCAGGGCATCGCGGACCTCGCGAGAACCAACTAATCCGGGGGCAGGCAGAAACCTCGGCTCAGCTCCGGTCAGCCTTGCAAAACGATCTGTTAGCCGGGTAGCCAGCGCCTGAGCGCGGGCATTACCGACGCCTCCCTGAAGCTGAACCACCTCTTTGGCCCGAGCGAAGCGCCCACTCATAGCATCTGCGACCGAAAGCAGAGTTGCCGACCATGAAGAAATGCCAACCGAATCTTTGGGGGCAAGCGTTGTTTCGAGATAGTTTGCGCCAGCGATTCCAATTACAGTTTGAACCGATGCTTCATCCGGTTCCTCGTTGTGAGCAATTACTACGTCTCGCAGACCAAGTTTTTCGCGCAGTTCATCCTCGATATCTGGATAAACATTTTCAGGAGCAACAATGTTGATTTTGACTATTCCAGCCTCTTGCGCTTCGGTGATCAGTCGAGAAACTCGTGATTGTGAAATACCTAGGCGCGCAGCAATTTCGGGCTGCTTGAGATTTTGCTCGTAGTAAAGCTTCGCCACCTTGGTCATCAGACCAAGGTGGGCGAAACCTAACTTTGTGCTTCTAAGCATTACCCGAAGAGGGCCTCTCTTGCCAGGCGACCCGCAGTTACTGCGTCGTGACGAGACTGAGCCTCTTGCAGCGCTGCGAAGTCGAGACGATCAAGACCTTTGTCGACTCGCTTCAAGAATTCAATTGCCATCTTGGCTGCCTCAACGTGGTCATCACGGAATGGGAATTGGTCTAGCTGCCAGACACCCTCCCAGTTGTTCTTGCGCAGTACGTAGAAGAATTCAAAGAGCTCCATTGGATGAACTGTTCCGGCAATTAGGTCGTCATCCCAACCGCGGAAGTTGTCGTTTACGTCCATGCCAAATAGCCGACCGTAGTCGATGGCAAGCTGAGCTGAATCAGCCGCAGATTCGCCACCGAACAGAGCATGTCCGAAATCGAGCAGAATACCGACGTTCGGGGCATCGATTTTTTCAAGTGCCAAAAGTGTGCGACTCACCGAGTCGTACGCCATTTTTACGCGGGGCTCACGCGGTTTGTATTCGATGACAAACTTGACATCCGGATTTTCAAAAGCAAGGGCAGCAACCCCATCCATGGCAAGTTTCCAGTGATTGTGGTGATCTACCTGGAACGGGTAATCCCATCCGTCTTGGCCAGGCCACAGTTTGACGTAGTCGGCACCAAAGTCTTTAACCACCGAAACTGCCTCGGTAATTAGGTCGTGGGCTTCGCGACGAAGACCTGCATCCGGGTTAGTAAATGCACCGTTACGGAACTTGCGAGTGTAAATCTCCGGGGTGATGCCGATGACCTCAAGTTGATTTTTGGCAAGCTGAGCCTTAATTGCATCGTGAGTAATTCCCGGGTCAACAAATGGCCAGGTTAGATCAACCACTGACAGGTCACCAACCGAACCAGCCAGGTCAATCATTTCGAGTAGGCTGCGGGCAGGTCCGTATCCGTCGGTGGCATACCTATCGATGTAGTTGGCGAAGTGCCAGATACCGGCTCCGTATTTCACATTTCCAGCCATGTTTTGCTCCCTTGCAGTTATTGTTTTGCGCTATTGATTACTTGCGATACCGCCGCGGCCCAGCTGCTGCGTCGGTCTGTGGCCACTTTGGGCTCAAGTTTTGGATCGAAAATCGTTGATTCAAGTGTTGGGCTATTTTGCCAGCTGCTCTGCCAAGCCAGTGCAGCAACGCCGACTGCTGATAGTTCAGCGATGTCGGTGCGACTAATTTGGCGTTGACTGAGATCTGCGTGAAGCTGCATGAGCCACCGATTCGATGTAGGGCCACCGTCAACTCGAACGACATCGAGACTGACGCCAATAGCGTTCTCGAGCGCAGCAATCACATCTTCGATTTGTAAGACAATCGCTTCAAACCCGGCACGTGCAATTTCAGCCGCACCAGATGACAGAGTAAGGCCTGTTATTTGACCTGAGACCCCGCTGCGCCACCAGGGTGCGCCCAATCCTGAAAACGCTGGAACCAAATTTAATTCGGATGGCGAATCTGCGGCAGCCATTGCCAACTCTGCTAGCTCACTCACCTCGCGCCCCAAAAATTCGCTCAACCAAACCATGGTGCTGCCAGAGGAGATGATGTTGCCCTCAACACCAAGCACCAGGCCCTCATCTTTGGTTGCCCAGGCAACAGTGCTGACCATACCCGCCTGGTTAACCAGCTCTGCATCAAATTCGAATTTTCCCGCTGCCATAATGCTCGAACCGGTTCCGAAAGTAGCCTTAGCCACCACTTCAGCTGGTCGTTGCAGTCGGTGTGCGTATAGTGCAGCATGCGAGTCAGCGAGGGTGGCTCGAATTTTCGCACCGGTCAGTGGGCCTGATCCAATTTCAGCCGACTCACGATCACTAAAGACCACTTTTGGCAGAGCAGCCACCGGAACATCAAATATTTCGCAAAGTTCTGCCGACCAGGAACCGGTTTTGATATCAAGCAGCTGGGTTCGAGAAGCGTTACCAACCTCAATTACGTGCTCACCGGTAAGTCGATATTGGATGTACGAATCGACAGTTCCTAACAGGATCTGACCTCGGCTCGCGAGCTCTCGATTTTCAGAGTTTTGGTCTAGCAACCAGGCGAACTTAAGCGCAGAAAACATAGGATCGAGGGCTAATCCGGTTATCTCTCTGATCAGCCTCTTTTGCTTTTCATCAAAATCGGCCAGTCGATTTTCGGTTCGCCGATCTTGCCAACCAAGCATGGGCCCGATGGGTAGGCCACTGTCGCGGTACCATGCGATTGCAGACTCACGCTGATTAGTCAAAGCGACGCCAATAATTTCGAGCTCTGGTTCTGCTGTTACGAAAGAGCACAGCTCTTTAATAACCTGTTCGACCGAAGCGTAAATCTCAAACGCATCCTGCTGCACCCATCCGGGTTTTGGCGAAGAAATCGAGATGGCAATCGAACTTGATTGAAGCGGCACCAGATTTTGGTCGACCAGGAGCGCCTTCGTTGAAGAAGTTCCCTGGTCGATTGCCAAAATCACAGGTTTGGTCATTTCCGCAGAGCACCCTTGATTTGAAGCGCGATGTTTTCTGCGGTCAGTCCGAAGTGATCAAAGAGTCTTTCGGTGCTCAAGGTCGGAGACCAGTCGTTGGTTCCCATCTGAATTACCTGTGCCCGGCCCGAAGGCAGAGCGGCCACAACTGAGGCAACGGCAGCACCCAAACCACCCGCCACGTTTGCTTCTTCAACGGTCACAACGAGTGCCGAGTTAGCAGCCGATTTTTGAATTTCTGCAATATCGAGCGGAGCAATAAAGGGCAGCGACAACACCTGAACTTCAATTCCAGATTTTGCCAATTCTTCGGCCGCCGCTACTGCTCGCGAGACCATTGAACCGGTAGCCACAATGGTGGCATCCGACCCCGAGCGCAACTCGATCGACTTACCGCGCTGAAATTCAAAGGAATCTGGGGTTAGATTGGGCACCTTGTGGCGACCCACACGGATGTAGGTTGGTCGCTTAGCTGCAACCGCCCAGTGGATCGCCGCTTTTAGCTGCGGCTCATCAGCAGGTGAAAGAATGTCGAGGTTTGGCAGAGCACGCATCCAAGAAAAATCTTCAACCGAATGGTGGGTCGGGCCAAGCTCGCCGTATGCCATTCCCGGGCTCATGGCGCAGAGAATAACTGGAAGGTTCGAGTAGGCCACATCAGCCTTGATTTGCTCAGTTGCTCGCCCCGATAAAAACGGACCGGCTGCACAAACAAACGGGATCATGCCTGCGTTCGCCAAGCCGGCACCTACCCCAACCATGTTTTGTTCGGCGATGCCGACGTTGATTAGGCGGTCTGGAAATTGTTCACGAAATCCGCCCAAGTTGCTCGAGCCGACCGAGTCGTTGCAGACGGCGACAATTCGATCGTCAGTTTTTGCAAGTTCAATTAGAGTCTCGGCGAAAGCAACTCGGTTGTCGAATACCGGCAGGTCTTCAGATCCAATTCGATAAGACGTAGGGGTTGGTGCGCTCACTTTAGCTCCTCTAGTGCCTGCTGGACCTGGTCTTTGCTCGGGACCTTGTGGTGCCATTCGACTCGGTCTTCCATAAACGAAACACCCTTACCCTTCTTGGTGTTAGCAATAACCGCCACTGGCTTACCGGTGGTTGAAGGTTCGAATGCGTCAAGCAGTGCCGAGTAATCATGGCCATCAATTTCACGTACCTCCCAGCCGAAACTGGCGAGTTTTTGATCCAGCGGATCAAGGGCGTTGGTGTCTTCGGTACGGGCACCCTGCTGTAGACGGTTTCGATCAACGATTGCGGTTAGATTGTCGAGCTTGAACTGAGAAGCCGACATGAACGCTTCCCAGTTGCTGCCCTCTTGAAGTTCGCCATCTCCCAAAATCACAAAAGTACGGTGAGAACGGTTTTGAAGCTTGGCGGCTATTGCTGTGCCGACGGCAACTGGAAGGCCATGTCCTAGCGGGCCGGTGTTGGTCTCAACCCCCGGAACTTTATTGCGGTTTGGGTGGCCATTTAGAGGTGAATACTCGCCCATAAAAGTCGAGAGTGCATCGACCTCAAAGTGCCCCGAATAGGCCAGCGTTGTGTAGAGCGCGGCAGCACAGTGACCTTTGCTCAAGATGAATCGATCGCGATCATTTGCCGTGGGATTGTTCGGATTTAACTCTAAAACACCGAAGTAGAGGGTGGTTAGGGCATCAATAACGCTAAAGTCGCCCCCGATGTGGCCCTGGCCCGCCGTATCGATCATCTCGATAACTTTGCGCCGAGAAACCCTAGCCTGCTCGGCAAGCATTGCCACCTGGGTAGCCCGGGAAGAAGCGGCAAAATCGCGTCGAGATTGTGACCAAGTCGCGGCCCGATCGGTGTCGGGAGTTAGCACCAGCTGCTGCATTGAATACCTATTCAGTAATGAATTTCTACTTGAGGCGAGGTTATTCCTAAGTTTTTAGGTTTACAACTTTGAATAGCTAGTCAATTTCACTGTCAGGAAAAATAGCAGCAGACTTCAACCTGGCCGGAAGTTTTGCTGAGACTTTGGGATTAGGCTAAAGGTAAGTTCTTCGGGGTCAGTGAAAATCTGAACCGGC
This sequence comes from Actinomycetota bacterium, assembly GCA_041180285.1. Lineage (GTDB taxonomy): Bacteria > Actinomycetota > Actinomycetes > Actinomycetales > Microbacteriaceae > Rhodoluna. Next base: position 3,554 of record JBEGRV010000022.1, on the reverse strand, counting down.
GGTTAAAGTCCGCGACCCGACGAGGCGGCTATTCAATTAGTAAGCGGAGTGCCCTTGGGTACAAAGTGTCTCGGCGGTTGAGCTGGTGAAATTCCAGCACCGACGGTTAAAGTCCGGATGGGAGAAGAGCCGCCAGGCCGCGCCAATTTTGGCGACGGTCGATTGGCGCTTTTCCGCCCCCGCAGACCTGATTAGAAAGGTTGGGGCGATGACCAGATCAGCTCAGTACGAGGCCGCGATGGCTCGCGCCTTTGCCCTTGCCGAAAAATCGCCAGCGTTCGGCGAGAACCCTCAGGTTGGCGCCGTGCTTATGGATAGCACTGGGCGCATTGTTGCTGAAGGTTGGCACCGCGGCGCCGGAACGCCTCACGCCGAAATTGACGCACTCGGAAAAGTTTCCAACCCCGCTGGATTGACGGCTGTGGTTACCCTCGAACCATGCAACCACACCGGTCGCACCGGACCTTGCTCTCAAGCGTTGATTGAGGCCGGAATTGCCAAGGTGGTTTACGGTTCAACCGACCCGGGCAAGACCTCAGGCGGTGGAGCAGTTCGTTTGCGAGAGGCTGGCATCGAGACTTTCGGCGGCGTACTCGCCGACGAGGCTGACCGAATTATCGCCCCGTGGCGGGTAAACACTTTTCTGAAGCGCCCCTACGTGGTTTTGAAATGGGCCAGCAGCCTAGACGGCAGAATTGCGGCATCTGATGGTTCATCAAAATGGATCACCGGATCAGAGGCCCGCGCCGACGTTCACATGCGTCGGTCGCAATCCCAATCGATATTGGCTGGAACTGGAACGATCTTGGCCGACGATGCAGAACTAACAGCCAGGCAACCTGACGGAACCATGTACCCAGACCAGCCGTTGCGCGTTGTCGTTGGCAAAAGGGAAATACCTAAATCTGCCCGAGTTTTCAGTGACGCTGGTGAAACCATTCAAGTCAGCGGCAGCGAGCGCGAGGTCTTAGCTCAGCTTTTTGAGCGTGGAATCAGACAGGTATTCGTTGAGGGCGGACCAACCCTCATTTCAAGCTTCATACGTGAACGTTTGGCCGATGAATTTCTGATTTATCAGGCACCGCTAATCATCGGCGGACCAAAAACTGCAATCGCCGATGTCGGTATCGAAAACATCGCAGACGCCATCCGGCTTGAAATTTTTGAAACTAAACAATTGGGCGAAGACCTTTTGCTTCGCGCCGTAATCAAGGAGGGCTAATGTTCACCGGAATCATTGAGGAACTTGGCAAAGTGGTTGCCATTGAAAACCAATCTGACGCGATCAGGCTGACCATTGAAGGGCCAAAGGTGGTTAGCGACGTTCAACGCGGTGATTCAATCTCGGTTTGCGGCACCTGCCTGACCGCCGTGGAATTTGATGCCAAAACCTTCACCGCCGATGTGATGCGCGAGACCCTGCGACTAACATCCCTAGGTCAGCTCAAGGTTGGCGACCCGGTCAACCTCGAACGTGCCATGACCGCTGCAACTAGATTTGGTGGTCACGTTGTGCAGGGTCACGTCGATGGCGTCGGTGAAATTATCAATCGAGAACCCAGTGAGAACTGGGAGTGGGTGCGAGTTCGAATTCCGGTGGAGCTGATGAAATACGTGGTTCTCAAAGGTTCAATCACTATCGACGGTGTCTCACTGACAGTGAATGAGGTTGGCGATGACTTTATTGGGCTAAGCCTGATTCCTGAAACCTTGAGCCTAACGACACTTGGCACTAAGCAGCCGGGCGACAGGGTAAACGTCGAGGCCGATGTCATGGCCAAACACATTGAAAGACTTCTGGAAGCAAGGAACAAATAATGGCGCTATCGACCATCGAAGAGGCACTTCAAGCCCTTCGCGAGGGAAAACCGGTGCTTGTAGCTGACGATGAAAATCGTGAAAACGAGGGTGACGCCATTCTGGCGGCTGAATTTGCCTCAGAAAAATGGATTGCCTGGATTGTTGCAAACACCACTGGATTCTTGTGCGTACCAATGGAAGAGTCACGCGCCAACCAACTAGATCTTCCGATTATGTGGTCTAAAAATAAAGACCCGCATGGCACCAACTACACCATCACCGTCGATGCAACCAACCGGATCAGCACCGGAGTCAGCGCGGAAGACCGAGCTCTAACCGCTCGGGTACTCGCCGATCCGAGCTCTACGCCAGAATCACTAATTCGGCCAGGACACATGATTCCGCTGCGCTCACACTCGGGCGGAGTACTTGCCAGACGGGGCCACACCGAAGCCACCACCGATTTGCTAAAACTTGCCGGGTTAACCCCGGTGGGAGTAATTGGAGAAATGGTTGCAAAAGATGGAACAATGATGCGACTTCCAGAGTTATTAGAGGTAGGCCAAAAGGAAGGACTACCTGTGATTACTATTGAGCAGCTAGTGCAGCACCGCATCGCTAATCCAACAATCGAGACTTTCGACCCTCGTGATGCACGCGCGAAATTTGAAGCTGAGACCACTGTGCCTACCAAGCACGGCACCTTCCGCATGCGTGGCTACCACGACACAAAAACTAACGCTGAGCACGTTGCAATCATCTCGGGTAAGCCGAGCGGCGAAAACGTTTTGGTGCGTCTGCACTCAGAGTGCATCACCGGTGAAGCATTTGGCTCGTTGAAGTGTGAATGTGGCCCGCAGCTTGAATACGCCATGGATGCGATCAATGCGGAACCAGAAGGTGGCATTGTGATCTACCTTCGCGGCCAAGAGGGTCGCGGAATCGGTCTTTTGAACAAATTGAAGGCCTATTCGCTTCAAGAAAATGGCTACGACACCGTAGACGCCAATCTTGCACTTGGCCTGCCGGCTGAGAGCCGCGAGTACGGCGCAGCGGTGTCAATCTTGCACGACCTTGGTGTCAAGAGCGTGAGGTTACTAACCAATAACCCCGCCAAGGGTGATTTTCTGATCGAGGCCGGAATTCCGGTAACCGAGTATGTTCCAGTGATTGTTGGCACAGCCGATCAGAACCGTGGCTATCTAGAAACCAAGCGCGAGCGCATGGGCCACATGATTCCCGGAGAGATTTAATGAGTGGTGCAGGCGCCCCAAAAATTGAAATCGATGCCAGCGGCCTTCAGGTAGCCATTGTGGTGACTTCTTGGCACACTGAAATTACCGAGGGATTACTTGCCGGGGCTGAACGAGCTCTAAAGGCGGCTGGAAACAGTGAATACGAAATATGGCGAGTGCCGGGTGCATTCGAACTGCCGCTGGGTGCCCAAAAAGCGATTGACGCCGGAGCCCAAGCTGTAGTTGCGCTTGGTGTTGTGATTCAGGGCGAGACCCCGCATTTTGACTACGTCTGCCAAGGAACCACCGATGGCCTGATGAGAGTCTCATTAGATAGCGGTGTGCCAGTCGGTTTTGGCTTGCTCACCGTTGATAGCGAACAGCAGGCGCTTGACCGCGCAGGCTTGCCAAATTCGAAGGAAGACAAGGGCGCAGAGGCAGTCGAGGCTGCCATCCTCATGGCTAGACTCTAGACATGATTACAACCGCTCAAATTCTTAAGGATGCAACCCTGGTGTT
>JBEGRV010000021.1:0-16477 GCA_041180285.1 Actinomycetota bacterium | reverse complement strand
TCTCGCAAACATTGGCGGTCAGCTCGGCTCAAGTTCCCGTATTAATGACCGGCGCCGAACAAGAGCGACTCATCGCAGAAATCATTGATCACCATGAAATTTCCTGGCCAAGTTTTGTGACACCCCTGGTCAAATCGCTGAGCTCATTTCGCTCCCAAATGCGAGAGTTGATCACCCAGTGCATCGAACTTGAAATCTCGCCCGAACAGCTGAGACGAAGAGCACAAGACCAGCAAAACGAACTGTGGTTGGGTGCAGCTGCGGTTTACGAGCTCTACCTTCTAGGCATTCCCGATTCGGCGCTTGATCCAGCTGAGCTGTTGGTTCGAGCTGCAAAACTTGTAGTCGCTGGCGGGCAATTGCTACCGCAATTACTAATTGTTGATGACGCTCAAGAGCTCACACCGGCTGGTCAAAAATTAGTTCGCGCTATTGCCAAGCATTCAGCTCTGATTTTGGTCGGAGACCCCGATGCGTCTACCCAGGGTTTTAGATTTTCCGACCCGCTCGCTATGACCAAGCTAATGCGTGAAGAAAAACCAAAGCACCTGCTAATCAGCCTCGAGCCAATCCAGCGACCCGCAGCTCTGTCTAACGCCCTGGCCAAAATATCGGGGCAGATGTCGTCGGCGCTCGCCGGAAAACAGCGAAAAGGCCTGCGTCTCAACCCTGAAGAAAACGACCACTCAGTCATGGTTCGACGCTTCGCGACCGAGCAAGATGAGAGTGCCTTCTTAGCGACAGAAATAAAACGCCTGCGACTAATTGGCGGGTTCAGCTACAGCAAAATTGCAGTGGTAGCGAGAACTCGCGATGCCCTTTCAAAACTGGCCTCCGCACTCAGCAACCAAGAAATACCGGTGAATGTTGTTGGTGCCGGGAATGCCCTTGGTCGAGAATTTGCATCCAAATCTCTGTTGCAGTTGGCTCAAGAAACTCTTAGACCAAGCCCAGAAAAAAATGTCGATGCCATTTTCAACAACCCCTTCAGCGGCTTTGATGCGATTGAGCTGCGGCGCCTAAAGCGTGCTTTGATGCTTGACGATGATTCAGATTTGTCAACTCTGGTCAACTCACCAGAAAAATTCGAAAATTCAAAGTCAAGCCTTGTTCGTCGAGGCGTTGCATTTGCCCAACGGCTCAGTCAGGCCCATCGGCTTGGTTCTGAACCAGCAAGCATTGAGCAATTGCTTTTTTGTCTCTGGAGCGGGTCGGGTCCAGAGACAAGTTGGGTGGCACAGAGCAACTCAAATAGCGAGCTTGCTGCCCAGGCTAATGAAAACCTAAATTCAATCGTGGCCCTGTTTGCAGCGGCAAATCGATTTGCAGAGAGGTATCCAACTCTTACCGCAGAACAATTTGTCAACGAGCAACTTCGACTCTCTGTACCTGAAGACTCCCTTTCTGCGAAGTCTGCTCTAATCGAGGCAGTTACGTTGGCAACCCCTGCTGGCCTTATTGGTCAAAGTTTTGATGCCGTTTTCCTACCGGGGCTCATCGAGGGTGTCTGGCCCAATCTGAAACCGCGAAATTCGCTTTTTCAAATCTCGAAGCTTGATTCCGCCTCTGGTGAGGAAAAGAATTCAGTGTTGGTTGACGAGCTGAGATTGTTCTACAAAGCTGCTGGTGCGGCCAAAACCCATTTGATACTTTCAGCTGTCGAATCAGATTCAGATCAAATATCGCAATTTGCAAGGCTGTGTTCTGGTCAGATTCCAGATGTTCAGCGATTTGAGAATCCAGAATTTAACCTACGAATTTTGGTGGGCAAGACCAGAAGACATTTGGTTACAACCGAAGGCAATTCACAGGTCAGTAGTGCGATAACTTTGGCTAAACTCGCCAACCATCGCGTTCCAGGCGCTCATCCAGATTCTTGGTATGGGTTGCTCGATATTTCAGGTTCACCTGATGCTGATCCATTGGTCTTGAGCCCATCGCAGTTAGAGAATTTTGAGAAATGTCCACTGCATTGGTTTTTGTCTGTCGCGGGGGCTGACCAGAAAAACAACGCGGCAACCCTGGGCACGATCCTGCACGAGATCTTCGAATCAGAACGATTTAAGTCTGGCTCCAGTAACGATGTAGAGGCCTACTTACAAGAATTAGAGAATAAGTGGCCCAGGCTTGAGTTTGAATCCGATTGGCTGGCAGCCAGAGAGAAGCGTAAGGCGCAACAGGCCGTCATCAACATGGCCTCCTATCTGCAGAAATTCACCCTTGCCGAGGGCAGGGTTATCGGGCGTGAGGTTCCTTTTGAAATTGCTATCGAAAAATCGAGGCTCCGAGGCAAGGTAGATCGCATTGAGCTTTGGCCTGACGGCAAGATCATGATTGCCGATTTGAAAACGTCCAAGTACCTGCCCTCTGCCGTCGACGTGGTCGAACACACTCAGCTGGCCGCATACCAATTAGCTCTAGAACTTGGTGCGTTTGATGAATTGCTCTCAACCCACGGAATCAACTTCAATTCTGCAGGAGCCAAAATCATCGGGGTGGGCGCAGATAAGCTATCCGAACGAGAACAGCCATCGATTTCAGTCAACCAAAGTGCCGCCGAAAAAATACGGAATTTGATTGTCAACATGCAGTCGCTTGAGCTCAATAAAGTTGGCGCAATCACGGCAAACGCTTTGTCTCACTGCACGAACGATCACGAATTCGGCAGCTGCAAAATTCATCTGGTCCCGGCGGTGTCTCATGTCGAATAGTCGAATAACTGCCGCCGAGGTTTACAAGGTGCTAAAGCCTTTCAACCTAACTACTGAGCAACGTTCTGCCGTTGAAAATGCTCCCACCGACTCAGCTTCGCTTGTTGTTGCCGGAGCAGGGTCCGGAAAAACTGAGTTGATGTCGGTTAGGGTGCTTTGGCTTGTTGCCAATCGAATTTGTAAACCTGAGCAAATACTGGGCCTTACCTTCACCCGAAAGGCTGCGAATGAGCTAAACCGCCGAATCTACGATGGGCTCATCAAGCTTCGTGACAGCGAGCTATGGCCAGAAAACCTAGAGTATGACTTCACTCCGCCCACCATCTCGACCTACAACAGTTACGCCAACCGGGTTTTCCGAGAGTGGGCTCTTCCGCTCGGCTACGACGATAATGTTCGATTGATTAGTGAAGCCGCATCTTTTCAACTCGCTAGAGAAGTCGTTTTTCAAGATGGCCCAACCATCGATGCCAGGCTTTACGATCTCGATTCTTCTGCCAACCAGCTGGTAGAGGCCGTGCTCAGCCTGAATCAGCAGATGCAAGAGCACTCGGTTCATTCAGCAGAAGTCGAGTTGGAGATTTCGGAGCTCCTGGGTTCAATAGATGCGCTTCCGCAGAAAGCAAACTCAGATAATTTCAACCGCTTCGAATACCTGAACAAATTGTTGGCGCCACTGGCGACCACTCCCGTAGTGGCTAAATTGGCAGCAGCTTTTCAACAGCGAAAACAAGAGCTGGGTTTGGTCGACTACGCAGACCAGGTAGCCCTTGCAGCGCGAGCCATTAAAGAATTTCCGGGAGCGGTTCTGGCAGAGCGATCGCAATTTTCTCAAGTTCTACTTGACGAGTACCAAGACACTTCGGTGCTGCAAACAAGGTTTTTAGCTCAGTTGTATCAAGGGTGCGCTGTCTATGCCGTTGGTGATCCAAACCAATCAATTTATGGTTGGCGCGGAGCTAGCGCGGCGAATCTCGCGAATTTTTCCAGAGACTTCAATTTTGGAGTTGAAAACAAGTTTTCGCTTTCGACTTCTTGGCGAAACCCCGCAGACGTGCTTTCGTTTGCCAATCACCTTTTGGCAGATTTGCGAGTGCTCGAACTGCAACCTGCTCCGGGTGCGGTTGCCGGCCGGGTCGAAATTTCAGTTAGCCAGACGCTTGATGAAGAGCTAGTTGCGGTGGCTAACTGGTTTAGTCAACGCCTCACTGAGGAAACAACCGCTGCTCTGCTGCTTAGAAAAAAAGCCAATATGCGAGCCTATGTGGCGGCACTTGAAAAAGCTGGCTTGGCGGTGGAAGTTATTGGCTTAGGCGGTCTCCTCAGCTACCCCGAAATTGTCGACCTGACCTCAGCTCTAAAGGTAATCACCAAACCTGATGCAGGCTCCGAACTGCTTCGGCTGCTTGCCGGCCCCCGCTGGAGGCTTGGTCCTTCAGACCTACAAATACTTGCTAAATTCGCGAATCGACTGAGCAAAATTCAGCAGGAAGAGGCCGAAGAGCAGGGTGTTTCGCCAGAGGCAATTCAGTCGGTCTCGATCATTGAAGCCCTTGATGAAATTCCTGAGTCTCGGCTGGTCAATCGCTTCAATTTCAGCGCTGTTGGCTTGGCTCGCTTGAAAGATGCCGCGCTTACTTTGCGAGCAATGCGAAAACGCAACGGAGTCGAGTTGGTCGATTTTGTAACTTTGGTCGCTGAAGAGCTATGGCTGGACATCGAGGTCATAGCTAATCCACAGCGCAGCCACCCCCTTTCTCAGCTGCATGCTTTTTACGAAGTGGTTAGAAATTTTTCCGACTCTTCGGCCAGATCAAGCCTTCTTGATTTTGTAGATTGGCTAGATTTTGCTGCCGAACGTGAACGTTTTGAGGTCCCCGAGAAAAACGCCCAGCAGGGCGTCGTTCAAGTTCTGACGGCTCACGCAGCAAAAGGCCTTGAATGGGACTATGTTGCAGTCGCTAGCTTGGTAGAGGGAGATTTTCCAGACAGCCCAGACTCTGCGGCCAAGGGCTGGTTCAAAACAGGCGTGCTTCCCTTCAGCCTGCGAGGGGATGGCTCTGGGTTGCCAAAGCTCTCGCTCGGTCAGGTCAGTTCTCAGCCAGAAGCTCGAGACGCAATTGAAAACTTCTTCACAGAAAACCGGACACATCATCAGCAAGAAGAGCTCAGGCTGGCATACGTTGCGTTCACACGACCCAAAAAAGAGCTCATGTTAGCGGCGAGTTATTGGAAGCCGGCAAATAAAAAACCTAGGGAACTTTCGAAGTACCTAAAGTTGGCCGCAGATTTTTTCAAGTTAGAGCTACCGGCCCGCTCCGCTGACGAAAATCCGCTAGAGAACCAACCCCAGCAGCTGGTCTGGCCGCTAGATCCATTGGGCCACTCTCACCGAGAAAGGCTAAGCAGGGCAGAGCAAATAACCAGAAATTTACTAGCGCAAGATCTTCAATCAACCTCAGATCGCGACGAGACCGCAGACCTCTTACTCGCAGAGCGAGAGTCCCGACTTGAAAAAACTAAATTGGTGTCAATGCCGATTCGAATTCAGGCATCAAGGTTTAGCGACTACATTTTTGATCTAGACCGGCTAGCTGAACTTGCCAGGCGTCCGCTTCCGCAAAAGCCCTTCAAAGCTAGTCAAACCGGAACACTGTTTCACAGTTGGCTAGAACAGAAATTCACGACACAAATCGAGTTTGATGACCAAAGGTTCAGCGAACTTGGAGATGATTTTGACCTACTGATCGAAAACTTCGAAAACAGTGACTGGGCCAAGCGAAAGCCATTTTTGGTTGAAAAAGAGATCCAAATTTCAACCAAACAAAACACTTTCGTTTGCAAACTAGATGCGGTTTTCAAGACGGCAGTTGGTTACCAGATTGTCGACTGGAAGACCGGGCGTCAACCCGCAACGGAACTTGAAAAAGCAAAAAAAGACTGGCAACTCGCGCTGTACCGATGGGCATTTTCAAAGGCCTACTCGATTGATATCGAAGACGTGACAGCCAGCCTGTTTTTCGTGACCGATGGGGTCACCTACACCCCAGAAAACCTGCCTGATGAATCAGAAATTCTGCAGGCCTGGAACGGTGTTCTAGAACAGCTCGTTTTCTGATCTCTCAGGAAGTTCGATTGGGCGAGTTTTTGTGTCTTCAGCTGATTCTTGAACAATCACGACTTCCGCAATGGGGGTTTCTTCAGAATCTTCTGGGGTTACACCACTGTCAATGATCTCAATCGACTCTGTCGAGTAACCAAAACTTACCTCTGGTAAAGGCTCTACCTCGGTCTCATTGGGGTCGGCTTCTGCAGCCACAATCCCAAAGCTGGCGGCTGAAGCAAAACCTGTGCTCAGGCTCAGTGCCCCAACGGCACCGGAGTCAATTTCTTCAGCTAGCAATGCCAATAGTGCAGATGCATCAGCGATTATCGACTGGTCTTTTCGAGCAATACCGTGCATTAGCCACCTAGCCAACTCAATTTCGCTGTATAGAGTTGCCCTAATTTTGAGACCTTTATCAGCATTGCCGGTCAGGCGATCGTAATCGGCAACGATTTCATCGGCTAGGTCATGAATTCCGGCACCCAAGATCCAGGCGAAGTCTTCGGCGGGATCTGAAATTCTAAGTGCTGACCAGCCAAGTATGCCCGTGACGTTTTTTCCGTCGTTCAACACAATCTCGCCGTTCATTGATCCGTGAATCACTGTTGGGCGATAACCGAAAAGCGAGGTGTCTTCGAGCGCTGCCTCCCAACGAGAGAGCAGGATTGAAGGGACCTGACCGGTTGAGGCGATTCGGTCGAGTTCGGCAACGCGCAGGCCAGTGTGTTCAGCGACTGTGATGTTGGGAAGCCCCGCGCCATCTACGAGTGCTGGTGAAATTCTGTGAATTGACGCGATGGCGGTGGCTATTGAGCTTGCTAGTTCGCTGCCAATTTGTACCGAAGTAATTTCAGTCGAATCGCCGGAAATGAAGTTGAAAACTTGGACCGAATTGCCTTGCATGTCGCTGGTCTCGCCAAGGCATGATGGCACATCAAAGCCAAGTCGACTGCGTTCGTTCGAATCGAGCGCCCTGAGTGCCCGTAATTCTGAAGCTAACTCCACACGAGCTGTTTCAGATGCCGCCATTTTGACTACATAGGCCGATCCATCTTCTGCGGTAAGCAGAGCACTATCGAATAATCCCGAAGCCGCAGCAGTCAGAGGTCTTGCCTGTTTGAATCTGTAATGCGGCAGGGCTTCGGTGGCCAGCGCCGCTAAAATCAAGGGAGATTTAGCCATGTACTTCAGGTTAGACAAGAACCCACTGCCACTCAGGTATCGCCACGCTAGAGAGGCAATTACGGAGTAAAAAATGACCGAAGAACTATTTCTTCCCTTGGCTCAGCACGCCGTAGATCGCGACTATCTTTCTCGTGAGCGAGAACGACCAATTGGCGCCTTGTTGGCTGAATCAGGTACTCGGGTGCTTCCGATGTGGCAGGGGCAGGTGCTACTCGGTGGTTATGAATTTGGATCCCCAGAGTTAAATCTGCTCTCTCCAGACCTGTTTACTGAAAATGATTTCTTGATTTTTTTGGGGCGGGCGCAGCAGTCGACGTCGCAATTGCGACCTGGCTCAGCCGTGCTTTTGGCGCCCCTTGATGAAGCCCTAATTAACCGCCTCGATTTAGCCGAGGCTCAATGGCACCATCTTCGCAAGTCTGGTGCCGGCCTAAGCCCGATAGATGTTGGCCTATTCACCCAGGGATTGGCTTTGGCCAACTGGCACAGTTCCCACCAACACTGCCCAAATTGCGGTTCGTTGACGAAAATTTCTCGAGCCGGATGGGTGAGAGTTTGTGAACAGGATGGCAAAGAGCTCTTTCCCAGGACAGATCCGGCGGTGATTGTGGCAGTGATCGACGGTGAAGAACGCATTTTGCTCGGCTCCCAAGGGGTTTGGGAAGAAAATCGTTGGTCGATTCTTGCGGGTTTCGTTGAGCCCGGCGAATCGCTAAATGCAGCGGTCATTCGCGAGATGAAGGAGGAAGCGGGAATACTGGTTAAAAATCCCAAATTTCTTGGTAGCCAGGCCTGGCCGTTTCCGTATTCGCTGATGCTTGGTTTTACTGCCGAGCTGGCATCTGAGGCTGCCGCTATCGAACCAGACGGTGTCGAAATTCAAAAACTTCGCTGGTTCTCTCGTCACGAACTTTCGGCGGAAGTTGGTTCGCTGATCTTGCCGTCCAAAATTGCCATCGCGAGGTCGATCATCGAGCACTGGTTTGGCGGGCCTTTGGTTTGCCAAGGTGAGGAAGCTCGTTAGTTGGAAGCTGAAGCAATTCTCAATGAGCTTGACGAACATCAGCGGCAGGCCGCAACTGCGCTGGTAGGTCCCACCTGCATTTTGGCAGGAGCTGGTACCGGTAAAACCAGAACCATAACGCATCGCATCGCCTATGGAATTGCCTCCGGTGTTTTTGCTGCTAACCGAATTCTTGCCCTGACCTATACCAATAAGGCAGCCGCCGAAATTCGGCTACGACTGAGGCAGCTGGGGGCAGGAAATGTTGCCGTAAAAACTTTTCACGCGGCCGCTCTTGCGCAGCTCGAATTTTTTTGGCCACAGTTTGCTGGGGTAGCAGCCCCCAAAGTTGTCGAATCAAAATTGAAACTAATCAATGAGGCCGCCTCTAAATTCAACATTCGACTGGATGCAGCTGCTGTGCGCGACATCGCGGCCGAAATTGAATGGTGTAAATACTCGCTGACCGGCGTCGAAGGGTACCTTGCCGCTCGCCGAGGAAACGTTGCGTCAATTAGACCTGAGCGCGTTCTCGAGTTAATCACCAGCTACGAAGAAATCAAGGTGGCCCAGCAGGTAGTCGATTGGGAAGACGTGCTGCTGCTCACTCTAGGAATGTTGCAAGCCGAACCAAGAGCGCTTGCACATGTTCAGGCACAGTATCGATTTTTCACGGTAGATGAGTATCAAGACATTTCACCGCTGCAGCAAAAATTACTCGACACCTGGCTGGGCCGACATGCGGAGCTTTGCGTGGTCGGTGATCCAAATCAGACTATTTATTCGTTTACCGGGGCAACCTCAAAGTACCTTCTGAATTTTTCTGAGCGCTACCCCGAAGCCAATTTGATTCGGTTGAGTCGCAACTATCGAAGTTCGGCTGCTCTGGTGAGAGCCAGTAATCAACTTCTGACCAATCCCGGAAGTGAACTTGACTCGGCTCTGCCTCATGGAGCTCAACCGCGGCTAGTTGAATTCGAAAACGATCACTCAGAGGCCGCGGCCGTGGCCGAGAGAATAGCTTTGCTAATCGAGGCATCGGTCAAGCCTGAAAACATTGCCATTCTCTACCGAACCAACTCGCAGTCCGAGGTTTACGAGGCTGCTCTTGCCGAGCGGGGCATCGATTACACGGTGCGCGGCGGCGAGCGTTTTTTCAACCGACCGGAAATCATTGCGGCGACCAGAGCGATTCGAGCAGAAGCGGCAGCCCCCAGCGACCGAAGCGCCTTTGAAACGGTCTCGACCATTCTGCGCAGCCTGGGTTGGACGTCACAGCCGGTGACTGAAAAAGGCGCCGCACGCGAAAAATGGCAGGCGCTCAACTCCCTGCTCAACTTGGTTGAAGAGTTAGGGCCAGAAGCCTCGATTATCGAGGTGGCTGATGACATAACCGAACGCATGCACTCTCAACACGAGCCGACAAAATCGGCCCTAACTCTAAGCACGATTCACGCCGCAAAGGGTTTGGAGTGGGAATACCTCTTCGTAGTTGGATTTGCCGAAGGCCTAATACCGATTAGCTTTGCAAAAACCACAGAAGAAATTTTCGAGGAGCAACGGCTGGCCTACGTTGCGGTTTCAAGAGCAAAACGAGACCTACAACTAAGTTGGGCTAAATACGATTCATCGGCTAAATGGCAACGTGAAGTATCTAGGTTTGCCAAAGCACTTAGGCTGCATTAGCCGTCTGTGCGGCAGTTGCAACGTGAATTAAAGCTCCAGACAACCTGCTCAACAGAACCGCTATTTGTCAGTCGATAGCCGTATTTTGAATCTTCGCAAGGTTCGAAGGTAGGTGGGGAATCGATTGTTTTTATGGCACGCTCAACCGCCAGGCCTGCGGTGAAAAGTTTTCTAGCTGCATCATCAAGACGTGCCGAACCGAACGTGAGTTGAGTTGCAACTGAAAGGTAATCGGTTTCGGTTTCAATCAGTGAACTGTGAAGACAACTTAGGCATGGCGTTTTTCCAGGTTGAATTACCGGGCTGATCCATCCGCCGTCTTCATCAAAGACAATCGCCAGATGTGCAACATCGTTTGAAAGGTAGGGGGCATAGCTAGTTGGTATTGCAGTGCGCTGGCTAAGTAAAATCCCAAAATCAAGCGAATCGATCACGTCGCTCAATGCCACATTCTTTATCTGCGTATTTGAAGCGCAACTTGATATCAACATTTCAACCGCTAGTGAGCGAGGCTTGCCCACCAGGTATTCAGGGAAGCCACCGGGATAGACGTCGAGCTTCTTAACCAGTTCGTAGTCGGTCGAGTAGACGGTTCCAATACCGCTGGCAGCAAGACCGAGAATCAGAGGGATGCTGGTGCCGGCGAAATTTTCAACGTAGACGCGGCGATTTTTACGGGCTGCGATCAGCTGTTCTCCCGCCTCATTCCAGGTGAGATTGGTGCGCATTATTTCGGAGAAATAGTGGTTGATTTCATCACCCGAAATTCTGTCTAAGCCACTGCGGTCACGAATTAAAACCGAATCAAGTTGCTCAAGTAATTCGGTGACGCTCTCGGTGGTATTTCCGGTTTGCTCGCCGATTAGCGGAAGCTGTTTATCTGCCACGCCGACGTATAGAGCAGCTAGCAATCTTTGCTGTGCGTTACTAAGTTTTCCGAGTGCAACAGCGTCACGACCGTGGCCGATTTGCAAAGACTCTTTGTCGCGCCAAAGCGACTGCCTTGAAGGGTTAATCCTGATCACCATGGCTAGATGATTACCGAGGCTCTAATTTTGCGCCGAAGTTATCCACAGCTTAGGTTGCTAGAAATTAGCTACCCTCCGAGCAGTTTTCTGAGTTCATCGTCCAGTTGGTCCGCGCCCTGATTGGTAAGCGCCGATACAAACCCGTCTGGGTCATCCAGTGCGGCAGCAGTCGGCAGCAGATCGGGGTGTTGCCACAATTCATCTCGAGCTTCAGTGCCGATGGCCTGGCCAATCTTTTGCCACAGCAGGGCTGCTTCTCGAAGTTTTCTGGGCCTTAGCTCTAGCCCAACCAGGGCGGCAAAGGTACGTTCGGACGGTGAGCCCACTGCTCGCCGACGACGAACTGATTCGGCGATTGCAGCTTGCTTTGGCAAGCGTTTGGTTGCCTCGTCGGTCACCGCTTCAATCCACCCGTCAATGATCGCTAGGGTAGCCTCGATGTTTTCTAAGGCTGCAAGTTGCTCTGGGGATCTCTCAGCGATGAAAGCTCCGGATTCAAGTGCAGCTCTTATGGAATCAGGATTTTCGGAATCAAAACCCTCTGAGGCATCGAGAATTGCCTGGTTATCGATTTTTATGTCGGCTGCGTATTTTCCGATTTGGGCCGTGACGCTTTCACGCAGCCATTTCGCTTGGCGGAACAAAGTTGTTGCTGCCAACTCACGAACTGTCAGATAGATGAGAGCCTGCTCACGATCGACGGCCAAACCGTCAACATGGTTCAGCAAGTTTTGAACCACCAGAGCTGGTCGGTCAATAATGGGCAGGCCGGTGTCGTTGCCGGCGATCACCTCGGTTGATAGTTTGCCGATTGCCTGACCCAGTTGCATTGCAAATAGCATCGAGCCTGCAGATTTCATCATCTCGGCAGCATTGCCAAGCAGCCCACTCAATTCTTCGGGGAGGTTGTTTTGCAGATTTTCGCTGAGGGCGGCGCTCATGCGGTCGGCAACCGGCCCTGCCAATTGCTGGAAGAGGTTTATTGCGTCTGCTACCCAGAGCTCACGGGTGAGCAATTTAGTCTCAGCCACAGTCGAAGAAATTGCTGTGGCTTCAGCTAGCCAAAGCTCAGCTACCCGCCTGGCTTGGTCTAGCTCGTTTCGAACCGAATCTGGTATCGCTCTGCTGTCTGCCTTTGCCGTAGAAATTGCCTGCGACTTTGCGAGGTCCCAGTTGACCGCTTGGCCCTGACCTCCGGTTGTGCCTAGAGCAGAGCTGAGTTGATTGATGAGCTCTTCTAGAGCCTTTGGGTCGCTAGCTAATCCGGCAGCACGAGCAAGATCAGCGGGATCGACATCTCTTGGGAGAAATTTACGGATAAATTCCTCGAAGTCCTCTGGCGTCATGGTTCAAAACTAATCGACAAACACTTCGACCGGGACGCTCGACAAGTTTCTTTTGGCCTTGTTCGCCCAAGGCGTTCTGAGAATTATCAAAAATCGAGCTCGGGTTTCATCTGGTTTCCTAGGCTGGTAGCAGTTGAGGAGTGCCATGACTTTTTTCGAACCAGATTTCGACGCTGCAAGGCGCAATCGTCGGCGAAAAACCGGTTTGGGCTTTTTAGCAGTGGCAACACTTTCGCTGTTTGCTCTCGTGGCACTGCCAACCCCGTACATCATTGAGCGCCCCGGGCCAACCTTCGACATTTTGGCTAAACAAGCTGGTAAAGACATCATCTCTACTACCGATGTGATCACCTATCCGAGTAAGGGTCAGATGCACCTGCTAACCGTGAGCGTGGTAGGCAACCGAGAGCAAACTCCAAACTGGCTTGAACTCGGCTTGGCTTGGCTAGATCCGAATCAATCGATCGTTCCAATCGATCAGGTTTTTCCTCTAAATCAAACAGCTGAAGAGGCCGAAGCCGAGAGCACTGCACTCATGGAAATTTCTCAGCAGGACGCGATTGCAGCCGCCCTGCTTGAGCTCGGTTACCAGGTTCCTGGTCGAGTTTATATTTCTCAGGTTACGGCTGGCGCTGCAGCCAGCAAAAAGCTGATTGCTGGTGATTTTGTCACCGAGGTAAACGATGTTGCAGTGTCATCGGTGGCCGAAGTTCGCGCAGAAGTTGAAAAATACACCGGTTCTTCAGGGGTCAAAATCGAGATTCTTAGAAACGGGCAACCGCTCACCTACCAGATCATTCCGAAAAAAGACCCTGAGGGAAATTATCGATTGGGTATTTTGGCTGGCTACAAGTTTGACTTTCCGATTGACATCAAACTGGAGCTGGCCGATGTTGGTGGGCCTTCAGGTGGCTTGATGTTTGCTCTTGGAATTATTGACCGGCTAACCGAGGGTGAACTGACCGGTGGGCAAGTAATTGCCGGCACCGGAACCATCACGCCGAGTGGGCAGGTTGGCCCAATCGGCGGGGTCACTCATAAATTGGTTGCGGCTGATCGGATTGGGGCTCGATTATTTTTTGCTCCAGCCGAGAATTGCCTCGAACTAGCTGGTGTTAATTCGAACGCTCGGGTGGTCAAAGTAAGCACCCTGGATGACGCGCTGGCCGCACTAAAAATCATTGAATCAAATGGAAATACCGATCAACTCCCGAGTTGTTCTAGTAACTAGTCAAAACAAAAGGAAAAACGTCTATGTCGATCCCAACCCCTGGTCAGTTGTTCAAAAAACCGAGCCCGGTTGCCATCGCAGTGATTATTCTCGGTGCGATTTTGGTTGCCTTACTTGGTGCCGCCGGTTTCTACACTGACTTCCTGTGGTTTGACCAACTTGGTTTTCGTCAGGTCCTTACCACAAACATTTTGGCTCAGGCTGGAATGTTCCTGGTTGCTGCGCTGACGTTGGGCCTGATTAGCTGGGCTAGCTTTTACATCGCTTGGCGCACCCGCCCCATTTATTTAAAGTTTGCAGATGAGCGAGATACGTTCGGCCAATACCGAGAGCTCCTAGACCAGTTACGCAAAATAATCATGTTTGGTCTTCCGGCCGTGCTCGGTATTTTTGGTGGAATTGCTGCCGCTCGTTCTTGGCCGACTGCGCTGGCGTGGTTCAATCGCACTTATACCGGAGAGACTGACCCTCAATTCGGCCTCGATGTTGGCTTCTACCTGTTTGACCTTCCTTTCCTAACCGCAGTTGTGGGCTTCTTTTCGGCTGCTCTCTTATTGGCAGCTGTAATTGGTGCTGTTGTTCACCTGATCTACGGGAACATTCGTTTCAACGGTAGGGCCTCGGTAATCACAAAGCCGGCTCGCATTCAGGTCGGAATCTCTGCCTTTTTGTACCTCGCGCTTCAAGGAGTTTCGCTCTGGCTTGACCAGTATTCGACCATGACCTCGGATGCTGGGTTGTTCACCGGCGCTACATATCAAGACGTCAACGCAGTTATTCCGGGATTCCAAATTCTGGCGATGATTTCGTTTGTGGTCGCCATCCTCTTTCTGATTGCAGCGGTGATGGGCAACTGGCGCCTACCGATCCTAGGCACTGCACTAATGGTTATTAGCTCGATGGTGCTTGGCGGGCTTTACCCGTGGATTGTGCAGACTTTCCAGGTCGTGCCCAATGAGCGCACCCTAGAGGCGCCATTTATCAAGCGAAACATCGACGCCACCCGAACCGCCTATGGGCTCGATGACGTCGAGGTTGTTGCCTATGACGCAAAGACTGATGCTCAGGCAGGAGCCTTGCGCAAAGATGCTGAAACCACGGCAAACATTCGCATTATAGATCCAGCGCTAGTCAGTGCTTCGTTCAGGCAGCTCGAGCAGTACAAGCAGTACTACAACTTCACCAATCACCTCGATGTTGATCGCTACGAGATCGAAGGAAAAACCCAAGACACTGTGATCGCGGTTCGTGAATTGAAGCAGTCGGGCCTCGGAGACTCACAGTCTTGGTACAACAACGTGATTGTTTACACCCACGGCTACGGTGTGGTTGCTGCCTACGGTAACCAGCGTTCAACCGATGGGCAGCCGGTTTTCTTGCAAAAAGGTATTCCTTCCACGGGTGCCTTGGGCAGCTATGAGCCTCGAATCTATTTTGGTGAAAGTTCACCTACCTACTCGATTGTTGGTGGGCCGGCCGGAACCGAGCCACGAGAACTTGACTATCCGGCAGGCGAGGGAGAAGCCGACCAGACCTACACCACTTTCAAGGGCAACGGTGGCCCGAAGCTAGACAACATCTTTGCTCGTCTGGCCTACGCATTGAAGTTCCAAAGTGAGCAGATTTTGCTATCCGATGCAATTAGCAACGAGTCTCAAATTCTCTACAATCGCGATCCGAGAGAGAGAATTTCAGCGGTAGCCCCATACCTAACTCTTGACAGCGATCCTTATCCTGCGGTGGTCGATTCAAAAGTGGTATGGATTGTTGATGGTTACACAACCTCGGCTAATTACCCATACTCGAAGGCTCAGAATTTTGCGGATGCAATTGCTGACAGCAATAGTGAAACTATTTTTGGCAGCGGGTCAATCAACTACATTCGTAACTCGGTGAAGGCAACGGTCGATGCCTACGATGGGTCGGTAAAGCTATATGCCTGGGATGAAACCGATCCAATTTTGACCACCTGGTCGAAGATTTATCCGGGTTCGCTTTCGCCTATTTCCGAGATGAGCGCCGACCTTATTAGCCACGTTCGCTACCCATCTGACCTATTCAAGGTGCAACGTGCGGTTCTAGGTTCATACCACGTGACCGATCCAGGTTCGTTCTACTCTCAAGAAGACGCATGGATGACTCCAAACGATCCGGTTACCTCGGGTGTGGCGCAGTCGCTGCAGCCGCCCTACTACCTAACCATGCAGGCCCCGGGTACCTCAGAGCCGCAATTCTCGATTTACAGCACGTTCATTCCGAGATCGACCGGTGAATCAAGTCGAAATGTACTAAAGGGTTATTTGGTTGCTAGCTCAGACGCTGGTTCAACCAAGGGCGCCATCTCATCTGACTACGGCAAGTTGCGCCTATTGACGCTTCCGTCAGATTCGATTGTGCCTGGTCCGGGGCAGGTCCAAAACGCTTTCAACGCAGACTCTGAAGTCTCTCGACTGCTCAACATTTTGTCGCAGGGATCTACCAGAGTGCTCAAAGGCAACCTGCTGACCTTGCCGGTCGGCGGCGGATTGCTCTATGTGCAACCGGTGTACATCCAGTCAACCGGTGAGACCAGCTTCCCACTTCTTAAAAAAGTGCTGGTTGCATTCGGCGACCAAATTGCCTTTGAAGACACGCTAGATGCTGCGCTCGATGTGTTATTCGGCGGTGATTCTGGTGCAAACGCTGGCGACGGAACAGACCCGGTGGTCCCTGACGAAGAAAATCCGGGAGCCGAGGAGCCAAGCGCCCCAGCCACAAATGCCAACCTATCGGCAGCGCTAGAGCGGGCTCGCAAGGCTCTGTTGGCAAAACAAAGCGCGCTGGCAGAGGGAGACTGGACGGCATTTGGTGCAGCCGAAGCCGCTCTTCAAAAAGCTATTGAGGATGCGATCGCGGCAAGTCGTTAGAGTTCTGGCCCAGGTTGAACTGACCTGCAAAGGCGTGCTATGCTGATGACTTCGCCGCGGGGTGGAGCAGTTCGGTAGCTCGCCGGGCTCATAACCCGGAGGTCGTAGGTTCAAATCCTGCCCCCGCAACCATTTGAAAAAACCCAGACATTTGTTCTGGGTTTTTTCTTTTTATTCTGGTGTAAGTACCTGTGGAAAACTCTGGCGGGGTTTGCGCTCTTAGCCCACACTTTCGTCATGTTTGAGTTTCAAAAAGGGTACGTGATGTCATTGGC
>JBEGRV010000020.1:0-17781 GCA_041180285.1 Actinomycetota bacterium | reverse complement strand
AACTGGCTGCCGCGGGAGCCAAGATTTTGCACATTCGAGCCGTCGAATATGCCCGTCGCCACAATGTAGATCTTCGAGTTCGGTCAACCTTCAGCACCGACCCCGGAACAATCGTTTACTCATCAAACCCAGGAGAAAACATGGAAGAGCCAGTAGTTTCAGGAGTTGCCACTGACAAGGGTCAGGCGAAAATCACCGTTATTGGTATTCCAGATGTTCCCGGTAAGGCCGCAGAAGTTTTCAAGGTCGTTGCCGAGGCCGGTTCAAACATCGACATGATTGTGCAAAACACCCCAACCGGCTCAGACGTAACCGATCGCGTGAGTGACATTTCGTTCACTCTGCCTCTGGGCGACCTAGGTCGTGTCGCTGGTGCTCTCGACAGCGCCAAGAGCGACCTTGGTTTCCGCGACCTGGAGCAAGATGCAAACATCGGAAAACTCTCTGTGGTAGGCGCCGGAATGCGCACTCACTCGGGTGTCTCCGCAACCCTGTTTTCTGCACTTGCCTCAGCAGGGATCAACATCGAAATGATCTCCACCTCAGAGATCCGCATCTCTGTAGTAACTAGCGGCGATCAGCTCGATGATGCTGCTCGAGCCGTACACACAGCTTTTGGTCTAGACAGCGACGTAGAAGCCGTTGTTTATGCCGGCACCGGACGATAGGAAATTACAAAATGAGTCGCAAACCAAATCTCGCCCTAGTTGGAGCTACCGGTGCCGTAGGTACCGTAATGATTGGCATCATCAACAGCCGCGAAAACATCTGGGGTGAAATTCGTCTGATCGCAAGCCCCCGTTCCGCCGGGAAGAAAATTACTGTGCACGGAGAAGAGCTAACTGTGGTCGCTCTTTCTCCTGAAGCATTCGACGGAATTGACATCGCAATGTTTGACGTTCCTGATGAGGTTTCAGAGGTTTGGGCTCCAATTGCTGCCGAGCGCGGCGCAATTGCGGTTGACAACTCTGGTGCTTTCAGAATGAACCCAGACGTTCCGCTTGTGGTGCCAGAGGTAAACCCAGAGCAGGCAAAGGTTCGCCCGCTCGGCATCATTTCAAACCCAAACTGCACTACTCTGACCATGATGGCTGCAATGGGGGCCTTGCACCGCAAATGGACCTTGAAAGAGCTCGTGGTTTCTAGTTATCAAGCCGTTTCTGGCGCAGGTGCTGCCGGCATCGAAGAGCTTGCCAGCGAACTATCAGTCGTCGGCCAAAACGCGTCACTGGGTACAGCTACCGACGACGTGCGTGCAGCCCTGTCGGCGGCAGGCAACGACCTGTCTAACTCGCCGTGGAATCATCCAATTGCTTTAAACGTCATCCCATTTGCCGGATCGTTGAAGGCAGGTGGCCACAGCTCAGAGGAAATGAAGGTTCGCGATGAGAGCCGCAAGATTTTGGGTATCAGTGACCTCAAGGTTGCAGCCAGCTGTGTGCGTGTGCCAGTGCAGGTGGCTCACTCTCTCACCGTTCACGCCACTTTCGCAGAGCCGCTCACCGCTGATGAGGTGCGCGGTGTTTTAGCGCAGCAGCCAACGGTAAAGGTTGTCGACGATCCGGCTAACCACCAGTACCCAACCCCAAACATGGTTGCCGGACAAGACCCAACTTTCGTAGGGCGAATTCGCCAGTCGCTAGATTTCCCAAACAGTATCGAACTATTTGTTGTGGGTGACAATCTGCGCAAGGGTGCTGCGTTGAACACCTACGAAATTGCTGAATTGGTAGCTAAAGAGTTTTAGTCGAAGTTAATAAAACATTTACAACCCCCGGCTGTGTCTTCACGGCCGGGGGTTAGTTCTGAAGGTAGCCTGACAGTATGTTGAAGAGACTAAGCACACTACTTTTGCTTGGCTCTCTCGCTATCACGCTGGGGGGCTGTTCACCATCTGCGGGTGGTGACGAGACGGCCACGCCAGGTTCATCCAGTGAGTCAATTCCAACTCCTGATCCTGCACTCTTGCCAGACGAACCAACCGATGCTCTCACTGAAGTTGATTCGGCGCAGTTTGACGATGGTTTCGGCGACCTAGTTTTCAAGGTTGGTGAAGGGCCAGCCTGGTGCACAATTAGTGAGGCTAGCGGTTTTGCAATTTGTGAACTAAACGAGGCCGCAGCACTTTATGATCCGGTTCCGGTCCCTGCCACCTGTGAATACTCATACGGATACCAGCTTCGAATTTGGGCTAACGCTCCAGCAGAGGGCGACATTGCAGAATTTGCTTGCTCTGGGGGCTCTTTTGCTGATGCCTCGACGGCGCCGATTTTGGCATCCGGTCAAAAACTAACCGCAGGGTCATTCAGTTGTTACGTCGAAGATGTAACCGCACGCTGTCAAAACACTGCGGGGCAGTGGGTTGCCCTTGGCCCTGAAGTTTGGGGAATGAAAAACTAACTGGCTTTAGCAACCAAAGTTAGTAACCTCACCTCTGGTCGGCAAAAAAACCTGACCGGCGCAAAAATAGAGTGGCCTAGGCCCGCGCAAACATTCAGAATTGACTGCTTGTTGCCGAATTGCCAGGCACTTGTTCCTCGAGCAAATTTATTTGGAAGATCACAGTTCGTGGTAAGCGCGCCAAAACCCGGCAGTCGTACTTGACCGCCGTGAGTGTGCCCAGCAAAAATCAACTGAGCACCATTGGTTGTCATCGATTCGATGACTCTCATGTAGGGAGCGTGGGTGATGCCGATCATCAGGTCGCAGTTGTCAATCAGCCGCGAGCGTTCAGCAACGGTCTCAAGGTCATCTCTATCGTCGTGTGCATCGTCCACCCCCATGAAACCAATTCGAAGCCCCTTAATGCGTTGATTCGAAACGTCATTGTTCAGGTTGTGCCATCCGGCTTTTCTAAAACTTTTTAAAAGTTTTACGGTGTCAAGTTTTTCGCCGTCGCTTTGCTCTGACGGTTTTGCCAAATATGCAAACGGGTTTCTCAGCACAGGGGCGAAATAATCATTTGAGCCGTTAACAAAAAAACCTGGAAAGTTCAGCAGCCGCGACATCGCTCGAGCCGCAGTAGGAATCGAGTCTGGGTGCCCCAAAATATCGCCGGTGCTGATGACAAGGTCTGGCTCAAGTTTGCCAAGCGATCTGATGAAGTTAATTTTTCTTCGCTGCCATGGAGCCAAGTGAAAATCACTAATGTGAAGTACTTTGAGCGGCTTAGAACCCTCTGGAAGGATGCCCAGCTCTTGTTCACGAATGACGAATAGTTGGCGCTCAACGGCAATTCCCCAAACCGCCGCCAGAAGCCCAGCACCGAGTATCGCAATAACTACGATTCCCCAGATATCCATTGGGCTAGCCTACGGGCCTTTACTAATGATCAACAGGATGGCGCCGGTTTTTGTTGCTTGGGTGCCAGCGGCAGGCTGAGTTCCGATTACGTTGCCGGCCGGAATGTCAGGGTGGTTTTGGAAGTACTGAGTCTGCGAGGCTTGTGGCTCGCTTACCGCAGCAAAACCTGCCTTGAGTAGGGTTTCTTTGGCAGCCGCCACAGTCATTCCGCTAACCGCTGGAACCTTCGCTGTTGCTGCACCGCCACCTCGACTGATAAAGATCTTGACCTGAGTCCCCAGCGGAATTGCCTGACCGGCTGCGGGTTGAGTGTATGCAACCGAACCGGCAGGTTGACCAGAGGTCACCTTGCCGACCGCAAACTTGGTATTGAACTGTGCGGTCTCTAGCACTTCGCTCGCTTGGTCAGGGGCCATGCCGGCAGTTTCCGGAACGCTAAGCATGGTAGGGCCCATCATCTCTGCCGGAGGTGCATCAAACGCGGTGCCTGGGTAAAGCTTGTTGACGGTTTGCATGGTGGTGCGCCAGATGTCGTGACGAACCGTATTTGCCGCTTTATTATTCAGACGGATTCCGCCCAGCGACTGTGTTCCGACCACGTTTCCGACCCAAACCGCAGTGCCGACCGCTGATGAGAATCCGGTCATCCAGGTGTGAACCCGCGAGTCTGTGGTTCCGGTCTTTCCAGCAAGTGGGGTGTTGTCTCCGGTTGCCGA
The DNA here is from genome assembly GCA_041180285.1 of Actinomycetota bacterium. GTDB lineage: Bacteria > Actinomycetota > Actinomycetes > Actinomycetales > Microbacteriaceae > Rhodoluna. The sequence goes on along the minus strand of JBEGRV010000020.1, from coordinate 13,762 downwards.
TGCCCCACCGGTTCCGCCGGAAATTACGCGCTGCATCGCATAAGTCATTCCGGCCGCAACCTCAGGGGTAACCGCCTGGGAGCAAATGCTCTGCGGTGGGCGAAGCTCTTCTTTAGTAGTGCGGCGGATAATTTTGTCGATTGCGATTGGGGTGCAGTAGGTACCTTTATTCGCAATTGCAGCCATGGCCGCCGCCATCGTAAGGGGTGCAAGTTCGTTGGTACCAATAATGGATGCTGGAACATACTGCAGCTCGTTGCCGTCAGCACGATGAATTCCGAATCGCATCGCAGTGTCTCGAATGTCACAGAGGTCAAGTTTCGATGCCATGCTGGCGAACGCGGTGTTGACCGACTTGGCAGTTGCTTGAACCGCGGTTAGGTCTTCGGCAGCAGGTGAGTCGTTGCCGGGTTTCCAGGTGCCAACCAGCGCACCACACCTGGCTGAAAATTCTGCTGCGTTCCACTCTTTGATTCGTCCGTCGACATGGTCGTTCAGCTTGTATCCGTTTTGAAGCCACTGGGACAGAGTAAAAATTTTGTAGGTCGAACCGGTTTGGAATCCTGAGGATCCACCGTAGTCACGGTCAGTTGAATAATTAACCGAGGTCTCACCGATTGGCGGGTTATCGGTTTGGTTGAAGATTCGGTTCTGCGTCATGGCCAGAATGCGGCCGGTGCCGGCTTGAACCGAAACCAGTGACGAGCCAACCTGGCTCGGATCTTTGGCCGGAGCCCAGGTCATTATGGCCTCATGAGCCTTGGTCTGAACCTCTAGGTCAACCGTGCTGTAAATCTCGAGGCCGCCACGACGCAACAGCATCTCACGATCTTCAGTTGTTGAGCCAAATTCAGGTGAGTTTCTGATGGTCCAAACAACATAGTCACAGAAAAAAGCAGCGGTCTGATTGGCCTCGCAACCGGACGGCGCATTCGTGATTTTGGTGATGATTGGCGCAGCTTTTGCAGCTGCGGCTTCTGCCTTGGTGATGTAGCCCTCGGACGCCATGTTGTCGATGACATAGTTACGTCGACCCAATGCACGGTCGAGATTTTCTTCTTCATCAGGCTTGTAGTCATTGGGAGACTTGAGCATTCCTGCAAGTAGCGCAGACTGCGCGATGTTGAGGTCTTTTGCCTTTACTCCAAAGTAGTAGTTGGCCGCCGACTCGATGCCGTTTAGGTTGTTGCCAAAGAACGACAGGTTTAGGTAGCCAGCCAGAATTTCTTTTTTGGTAGCCACGCCCTCAAGAGCTATGGCGAGGCGCATTTCTCGCAGTTTACGGTCGATGGTTACCGCAGTTGCAGCTTCGATAGCTTCTTTGTTGCCGCTTAGGTTTGCGGCTTCAACCAAAGAGTTTTTGACGTATTGCATGGTGATGGTTGACGCACCTGGTCCACCGCCACCCATCGCCGCGTTGGTTGCTGCTGCGCGAATTAGAGAAACTACATCAACTCCGCCGTGTTGGAAAAAACGTGGATCTTCGGTTGCAACCACGGCATCGCGTACGTAAGGGGAGATGTCGTTGTAGTCGACTGAAATTCGATTTTCGTGATAAAACTTGGCAATTTCAACTGGCTCGCCATTTTTTGTTCCGTAGAGGGTTGACGATTGCGAGGCGTTTACCGGCTTGATGTAATCAGGAAGATTTTCAAAAATTGTGAAGCCAGCTGAGGCCGCCACTGAACCAAACAGTGCGGTCGGTGCCAGCAGAGCCAGCGAGAGAATTCCGGCTAATGCCGAGAGCCCAACGAATTTCCAGGCTGCGCGCCCCGCTGTTTCGTTTCGAGTACCCTTAGCAGACATAAACTCTAGGTTACCCGAACCATCTTGAGAGGAAACTGAAAATGATCAAGTGGGAATATTTCACCACTCCGCTGCTGATTCACCGTGAAACCGCCATCCTAAATAACTGGGGCGCTCAGGGTTGGGAGCTAGTGCAGGTGGTGACCAATGCCGAGGGTGGCATGGTGGCTTTCTTCAAGCGTGCGGTGGCTGAATAATGTCGAAAATCGAAGCAAGGTTGATTGAGCTGGGCTATCCGCTACCAGAGGTCGCAAAGCCGGTGGCTGCTTACACTCCGGCTGTTGTCTCTGGCAACTTGTGTTTCACTTCGGGCCAGTTGCCATTTGTTGCAGGCAAGCTTCCGGCCGCTGGAAAAGTTGGTGAGGCAGATGGCTTAGTCGACCCTCAAACTGCAAAAGATTTGGCTCGGCTTTGCGCGCTCAACGCGCTAGCTGCGCTCAAGTTAGCGATTGGCGATCTCGACCGAGTAACCAGAATTGTCAAAGTGGTTGGTTTTGTTGCCTCGGTGCCAGAATTCACCGGTCAACCGGGCGTCATGAATGGTGCATCAGAGTTTTTAGGTGAGGTTTTCGGAGATGCCGGCGTGCATGCCCGCTCAGCGGTAGGAGTGCCGGTATTGCCACTAGATTCTGCGGTCGAGGTTGAATTGATCGCCGAATTCGCCTGAAGTCAGACTTAAAGTAGTCGCCCCTGCCCAGAGAGAGCGGACAGGGGCGATTCTTTTTGCCCGGCGAACTAGTCGTTAGCTCCGCCGGCAATCTTTCCGGAAATGATGTCCATCACCGAGGTGTCGGTGAGGGTAGTGACGTCACCGATTGGTCGATCTTCGGCAACGTCGCGAAGTAGACGACGCATAATTTTGCCTGATCTGGTCTTTGGCAATTCTGAGACGACCATAATCTGACGAGGCTTGGCGATAGGGCCAATCTCTTTCGCAACGTGCTCACGCAAGATTTTACTGACATCGGAGTCTGAACCGGCTGCTTCGAGCTGACTCTGACGCAAAATCACGAAGGCCACCACAGCCTGACCGGTGGTTTCGTCTTTGGCGCCAACCACGGCAGCCTCAGCTACGAACGGGTGTGACACAAGGGCAGATTCAATCTCTGCGGTCGAAAGTCGGTGACCTGAAACATTCATGACGTCATCGACTCGACCAAGTAGCCAAATGTTGCCCTCTTCGTCAAACTTGGCACCGTCGCCAGCAAAATATTTCCCTTCGAAGCGTGACCAATAGGTCTCTTTGTATCGATCAGGGTCACCCCAAATTCCACGAAGCATCGAAGGCCAAGGCTCGGTTATAACCAGCAGGCCAGCATGCTCTCGACCTAGCTCGGTTCCAGCTTCGTCGAGAATTTTTATCTCGATTCCGGGCAGTGCGTGCTGGGCTGATCCCGGCTTCAAAGTGGTGATTCCCGGTAGCGGAGAAATCATGATTGCGCCAGTTTCGGTTTGCCACCAGGTGTCGACAATTGGAGCTTTTCCGCCGCCAATCACGTCGCGGTACCACATCCAAGCTTCTGGGTTGATTGGTTCTCCAACCGAACCCATGACTCGAATGTTGCTCAGGTCATATTTCTTTGGAATGCCTGAGCCGAGTTTCATGAAGCTACGGATAGCAGTTGGTGCGGTGTACAAGATTGAAACTTTGTATTTCTCGGCGATGGCCCACCAGCGACCCCAGTCTGGAGTCTCCGGAGTACCTTCATAAATTACCTGAGTGGCTCCGTTGGCCAATGGGCCGTAAGTCACATAACTGTGTCCGGTGATCCAGCCAACATCTGCGGTACACCAGTAGACATCTTTCTCTGCGTGCAGGTCAAAGACGTTTTTGTGCGTGAACGCAACCTGAGTTAGGTAACCGCCAGAGGTGTGCAGAATGCCCTTGGGCTTACCGGTGGTGCCAGAGGTGTAAAGGATAAATAGCGGATGCTCAGCGTTGAAACCCTGAGCTTCGTGCTCGGCGTCAGCGTTGGCTAGAGATTCTGACCAATCGTGATCGCGGCCGGCAATCATGTGTACCTCTTGATTGGTGCGACGAACGACGAGCACATTTTCTACGGATGGGCAGCGATTGTCGCTAAGAGCCTCGTCGACTGCAGGCTTGAGAGCCAGAGCTTTGCCTTTTCGGTAACCCCCGTCAGCGGTGATTACCAGTTTCGCTTGAGCGTCGTCAATTCTTGATGAGAGTGAATCAGCAGAGAAACCACCGAAAACCACCGAGTGCACTGCACCGATTCGAGCTACCGCCTGCATTGCTACAACGGCTTCTGGAATCATAGGCATGTAGATGGCAACGCGGTCACCTGCTCGAACCCCCAACTGGGTGAGCACATTGGCTGCACGCTTAACCTCGTTGGTTAGCTCGGCATATGTGATTGCTCGAGAGTCGCCTGGTTCTCCCTCGAAGTAAAGGGCAACACGATCGCCGTTGCCAGCCAGAACATGGCGGTCGAGGCAGTTATAAGAGACGTTAAGTTCGCCATCGTGAAACCACTTGGCGAATGGTGCGTTAGACCAGTCGAGGGTCTGAGTGAAGGGTTTGTGCCAGTGCAGGGTGTTTGCCTGATCCGCCCAAAATTTAAGTCGATCAGCTCGCGCCTGATCGTAAATTTCTGGCTGGGCAATCGCCTGAGCCGAAAATTCGAGGCTTGGGCTGAAGTGGCGGTCTTCGTGAAGTAGGTTATCGATCTCTTGATCGGCTGACATCTTTGTCCTCCATGGGCTTGAACCTTTGGTAATACTGCCATAAAAAACTTTTCTAAAATGCCGCTTTACCCAGTTGCAATATTTTCTTCACAAAAAAATCTTGGGTTGACCTCACTTTTTTCTCCTAGAAAAGGAATGTTTTTCGTAAAGTGTGACTTATTATTTTCTAGTTGCCTTGTGCAACCCGCGAATTTTAAATTCGCCTGGCCCCGTCCTCTCCCCCCAGAGGCCGGGGCCCCCTAACTTAACGGGCCATCTTTTAGGCGGCCTTTTACCAGCCGCGACAGGCCGCATTGCTAATCCGCGACACCTAGTTAGCTTTGCTTCGATGCTCGTCGTTTTCCACAGTTTCGGTTTGGCGGATGAGTCATCCACATTCTTGGATACCCCGTCAGCAAACTCTGAATCTTGCCTCAGATTTGTCGTATGACCATTTCGACAGTTTCTCAATTCGATCAGCTGTTGATGCTGCCCGGGGTAACCGATCTGCTGGTCAACTCGGCAAATGATGTTTTTGTCTCAAGAGGGAGCAGGCCATTAGAGCGAGTAGAGAGCCCATTCGCATCTGATCATGAGCTCGACGATTGCGTCAGGCAAATCATGCAGGCTCATGGAAAGCACATTGATCAAGCCAGCCCTTTTGCTGATTGCTATACAGAGAACCTGCGCATACATGCCATTCTTGCCTCGGCCTGCACCGCGAAAACTAGGGTTTCGGTTCGTGTACACAGCAAACGAAACTTTGCTCTTGATCAACTAGTTGCACTCGGAACCATGCCACCAGAGGTGGCTACATTTCTGCGAGCCATAGTTCACAAAAAACAATCTTTTCTCATATCGGGTGCTACCGGCTCCGGAAAAACCACGTTGCTGCGGGCTATGCTGCTCGAGGCGGTCGATGACAGAATTATCGCCATCGAAGACATCCCAGAGTTGAGAATCGATTCAGGTCACTTCATCTCGCTGGCGACCAGGCAAGCCAATGTTGAAAATCGAGGAGCGATTTCCCTCAATCAGTTGCTAACCGAGTCTCTTCGAATGCGGCCTGATCGTTTAGTAGTAGGAGAGGTGCGTTCTTCAGAGTTACTTACTCTGCTTGAGGCACTAAACACCGGCCATTCCGGCGCAGGATCAACAATCCACGCTAATTCATTAGATGCAGTACCTTCGAGACTCGAATTGCTAGCCTTCAGGTCTGGTGTGAGCGCAATGCAACTAGCCAAGCTTGTAGCTTCGGCAATCTCTTGGGTAGTACATATTGAAAATCAGCGCGTGACTTCCATCGGTAAATTTGCAAAACAAGAAACCCTAGAGGTCGAACATGTCTGGCCATAAGGCGCGGCTTGCTCTAAATCGAGCAGCATCCCTTTTAGAAGCCGGTCTGCCAATGTCTGTGGTCTCGAAAAACCTCTCGGTAGAACCGTTTGATGCGACCCTGTCAGGCGAAATTCAAACTTTGATTCGCCTTTCAAGCGAGACCGGTGCGCCCCTTGCAAATGGGTTGAAATTTTTAGCGACAAAGTCGGGCCTAATTTCAGCTGCCGAGAATGACGTGAAGTCTGCAATAACTGTTCCCCGGGTTACGGCCAAGCTTTTGGCTTGGCTGCCATTTCTCTCTGTTTTAGTAAACCTAAGTTTGGGGTTGCTTTCTTTTGAAGCTCTAATCAGATATCCCGCAGTTCTAATACCGATTGCGTTGGGGTCGTTTTTGTTATTTGCAGCCAGTTTGATCACTAAAAAAATGGCAAATCGGGCTATGTTGAGGCCGCCCTCAAGGCTTGAAACCCTGATTGCGGCAGAACTGCTGCTTCAATCAGGCTTGCCACATAACCAAGTCTTGATGCGCCTGCCCAGTTTGGGCTCGTTAGGTCAACAGGCTCACGATGCTGTCGACATGGTTCGAGAAGCTTTTGAGTTGGCCGACAGGTGGGGCGCGTCCCCGCTAAAAGTAATTCACGCGCAAACCTTGGCAGGTCTCGAAGAATTTGCATTTGAGGCCAATCAAAGCGCACAAAAACTAAGTGTTCGCGCCCTGCTGCCGCTGGGTTTGCTTGGTCTGCCAGGTTTTTTGTTGCTGGTTTTAGCCCCGGTTTTAGCCAACCTAATGGTTAATCAATGAAAGGAACTGAAGAGTGAAAAGGAAAAATTGGACGACCAAGCTATTAGATGAGACCGGTGCTGCCACTGCAGAGTACGTGATTGCTACCATTGCCGCTATCGGATTCGCAGGGCTTTTGGTCTTCATTCTGCGCAGCGACGAAATGCGCTCTCTGCTTTTCGATTTGATCAGATCTAGCTTGAGCTCATTTAGTGGGCCAGAACCCACATCAGAGTGAGGGTTCTGCGGGGTGAGGTTGGCTCCGTTACCGCTGAATTTGCGATTCTGGTTCCATTCCTTATTGCTTTGACTCTGTTCTTGTTTACTGTGGTTAGCTACCCACTGAAACTCACTGAGATGAGCGCAATTTCACACTCGTTTGCTAGGCAGCTAGCCTCAGGTTTCTCACAAGCCGAAACCCAGAGGCTTTACGAAGAGGCCTTTCCCAATTACAACTTCGCCGTTGATGTCAATCAGTCTTTACTGTGCACACTGGTTACCGAAAAGCAACACCAGCAGACTTTGGCGGGCCTATTTAGCAACAGCGTAAAACCGGCCAAAACCTGCACCTTTATATACGGATACTAATGGCACGACAAAAACGATTAGCGCGAGCTTGGAATTCCGAAACTGGGCTGGGCACCATGGTTAGTTTGGGCTTGGTAGCAATGGTGATCGGGGTTGCTGCGATTGCGATTCAGCTTGTGTTTTTATCGAGCAGCCAAACCAGGCTGCAACAGACTGTTGAAGCAATTGCACTCGCTTCAGCCGATGCAAAATTGGGCCTGATCGGAAATTACCCATGTGATCTGGCGAGGCAGTTGGCAGAGGCAAATGTTGCGAATCTCTATAAGTGTCGTATTGTCGGTTGCGTAGTTCATCTAGAGCTATCTTCAAAAGCCCTCGGTATAGTTCAATACGCGAGAGCAAGTGCCGGGCCAAAAAATGGGCCCTAACCATTAGGAGAAACCATTGGCTAATAGCCAGAAATTAGTGATTGTTGAGTCGCCCGCAAAGGCCAAAACAATTTCAAAATACCTGGGCAGTGACTATGAAGTACTTGCTTCAATTGGCCATATTCGCGACTTGGTTGACCCTAAAGACCTTCCTGCCGAGAAGAAAAAAGGTTCACTCGCCAAATTCTCAATTGACATCGAAAACGATTTTGAGCCCTACTACGCCATTTCTCCCGGCAAGAGTAAAACGGTTTCCGATCTTAAAAAAGCTCTTTCAAATGCATCAGAGTTATACCTGGCTACCGATGAAGACCGCGAGGGTGAAGCCATTGCGTGGCACCTACTTCAGGTTCTTAAGCCCAAGGTCGAAGTTAAGCGCATGGTTTTTCACGAGATCACAAAAGAGGCTATTCAGGCCGCGCTTGAGCACACCCGAGCGGTAGACACCAATCTCGTTCAGGCTCAAGAAACCCGACGCGTTGTCGACCGCTTATACGGTTACGAAATTTCGCCTGTACTTTGGCGCAAAATCAACCGCGGTTTGTCTGCCGGTCGTGTGCAATCGCCAGCTATGCGACTTGTTGTTGAGCGTGAGCGTGAGCGTATGGCGTTCGTGTCATCCAGCTACCACGACGTTGAAGCCACTTTTGATCCCAACGCAACTGGAGAGATTCAGTTCAACGCGAAATTGCAGTCACTCGCCGGAAAAAGAATTGCAACCGGCCAAAGTTTCGATGACCGCGGAAATCTAGTTGCTGATGTGCTGCAGCTTTCAGCGCTGCAGGCAGAGCAGCTGGCGGCCGAATTGTTATCTGGCACCCCAAAAATATCGGTTACCGCAGTTGAGTCAAAACCCAGCACTCGTCGCCCAGCTGCACCGTTCACGACTTCAACACTTCAGCAAGAAGCATCACGCAAACTGCGAATGTCGGCAAAGCAGACCATGGATACTGCCCAGCAGCTGTATCAAGAGGGTTACATCACCTATATGCGAACCGATTCTCCGACGCTTTCTAGTCAGGCAATTAGCGCTGCAAGAAAGCAGGCGGCCGAGATGTTTGGCGCAGATTTGGTACCGTCAGCTCCTCGCGTCTACCAGGGCAAATCTAAAAATGCCCAAGAAGCCCACGAGGCAATTAGGCCTGCGGGTGAAATTTTCAAAACTCCAGCAGAGCTTTCAAACCTGCTACACGGCAGATCTTTAGAGCTCTACGACCTAATTTGGAAACGCACGATTGCATCTCAAATGGAAGATGCCAAAGTTTCAACAACAACCGCCAAGATTGCTGTTTCTCCAGTACTCGACGGAAAAGATGCCGAATTTACGGCATCAGGAACCGTTGTAACCTTCAGGGGTTTTCTTGCAGCCTACGAAGAAGGGCAAGACGAGGCTCGAGACGATGAAAAAGAGCAAGAGTCAAAGCTGCCTAACCTAACGGTTGGTCAAGAGCTTGGCGTCGTATCGGTGGCTGCAAAAGACCACCAAACTTCACCTCCAGCTCGCTATACCGAAGCCTCTCTAGTAAAGGCTCTCGAAGAAGACGGAATTGGCCGCCCTTCCACTTATGCAGCGATTCTTTCAACCATTATCAACAAGGGTTATGTCAGCAAGCGTGGGCAAGCCTTGGTTCCCGAATGGATAGCTTTCACGGTAACCAGATTCCTTGAAGAAAATTTCGGCAATCTTGTTGATTATGCATTCACTGCTCAGATGGAAGAAGACCTCGACCAGATTGCCGATGGCAAGCTGGATCGAACCGAATGGCTCAAAGGCTTTTATTTCGGAAAAGATGCCGGAAGCGGTTTAAAATATACGGTCGAACACATTGGCGACAGCGATCCTCGTCTAATCAACTCGATTCCGTTGAACGACGAAATTACGCTGCGAACCGGCAAGTATGGCCCCTACCTCGAGATTCAGGTTGAACCGGGTAGCGAAGGTGCAGACGAAAATGGTCGTCGAATTATCAACATCCCAGAGGGCCTGGCACCCGATGAGCTCACAGTTGAGAAGGCCGTTGAGCTAATCAACGCTCCGATAGTCACAGATCGAGTTTTGGGCCAAGACCCTGCAACCGGCTTCGACATTTTGTTCAAAGATGGCCGATATGGCCCATACGTCACCCTTGACGATCCAAAGTCCGCTAAGCCAAAAACGGCATCGCTATTCAAGTCAATGAGCCCAGAAACTCTAAACCTTGAAGATGCCGTAAAACTTTTGTCGCTACCTCGAGTAATCGGTCAAGATCCAGAGACTGGCGTTGACATCACTGCGCAGAACGGAAAATTTGGCCCGTATCTGTCAAAGGGCAAAGATTCACGCTCACTAACCAGTGAAGATGAAATTTTTAGCCTCGACCTAGCTGGCGCGCTTGAAATATTTGCTCAGCCAAAATACGGCGCTCGCCGCACTGCAGCAACGCCGTTGAAAGAATTTGGTGAAGACCCAGCATCGGGTCTCAACGTAGTTGCAAAAACCGGACAGTTCGGCCTTTACGTGACCGATTCTGCGGTGAACGCAACAGTTCCTAAAGACATGAATCTTGAAGAAATGAGCCCCGAAGAGGCCTTCGAGTTACTTGCCATAAGGCGTGAAAAACTTGGCCTAGAGCCAGGGCAGTCTCCAGCCAAAAGCAAGGGCAGCAAGCGACCCACAACCGCAAAGACCGTCAAGCGCGGAGCTCGAAAGGCTAAATAGTGTCGGGCTTGTTCATCTCGTTTGAAGGCATTGATGGGGTTGGTAAATCGACCCAGGCAGATCAGTTAGCCCAATGGCTGCTCGACCAAGGGAGAGAGGTTGTCAGAACCTTAGAGCCGGGCGGTACTGATCTCGGCCAAGAGATACGAAATCTCTTGCTACACAGAAAAGGGCATGTTGCCCCGCGAGCTGAGGCTCTTTTGTACGCAGCCGATCGAGCTCACCATGTTGCAACCCTGGTCAAACCTGCGTTGAGTTCAGGAAAAGTTGTCATTACAGACCGCTACCTAGACTCATCCGTTGCCTACCAAGGTGCTGGGAGATCGCTGAACACTGAGCAAATTCGAGACCTATCTCTATTTGCCGTCGAGGGTCTGTTGCCCAACCTAACAGTGTTACTCGACCTCGAAGCCAGTGCTGCTATTGCCAGAAGAAACCTCACCGGTGCCGAACCTGACCGTTTAGAGCGCGAGAAGGCAGACTTTTTTGAAGCTGTGCGCGATGAATACTTGAAACTTGCTGCCGCTGAACCCGAGCGCTGGCTTGTTTTGGATGCCACAAAAACTCGAGAAGAGCTGCAGTTAGAAATTAGAAATAGAGTTTCGGCGCTGCTGGGCGGCTCATGACAAATCTTGAGCTGGCTCCAATTTGGGATAGCCTGCCGGGTCAGGCCGAAGCAATTGAACAGGTTGCAATTGCGGTAAAGCATCGTGATGAAGGTGTTCACCACGCCTGGCTAATGACCGGCCCTCCCGGTTCTGGGCGCTCAAACCTTGCCAGACTTTTTGCCTCTGCCCTGGTGTGTGAGTTCGGCGGCTGCGGTAGTTGCAAATCGTGCAACCTGGCTGCAAACGGCGGCCATCCTGACATCAGCATCTTGGCAACCGAAAAAGTTCAAATCTCGATAGATGAGATACGGCAGGTTGTTTCAAACTCTCAGTTCGGCGGCAGCATGTCGCGATTTCGAATTGTGATTATCGAAGATGCAGATCGCATGACCGAGCGCAGTTCGAACGTGCTCCTAAAGGCGCTCGAAGAGCCACCGGCCGGAACAATTTGGATTCTTTGTGCCCCGTCTGAAGCAGATATGCTTCCGACCATTCGATCCCGAGTTAGAAGGGTCGGTCTGAAGGTTCCCTCGGTGGCGGCCGTCACTCAAATTTTGGAAGCCGAAGGAGTCGATCCCAAACTTGCTAGGGCGTGTGCAGAAGAAGCCCAGTGCCACATTGGTATGGCTCGCCGCTTGGCGACTAGTTCTGAGGCTAGATCTCGCCGTCGTGAAACTCTGATGGTTGCGCTGGCCATTGACTCTGTCACCTCTGCTGTAAATGCCGCTCAACGTTGGCTAGAAATCGCAAAAAAAGATGCGGATGCTCTAACCGAAGAGAGAGACTCGCAAGAAAAAGCAGAGCTACTTAAGTCGCTTGGTTTAGCCGAGGGAGACTCGATCCCACCAGCACTAAGGGTCGATTTGAAAAATCTCGAAGAGAACCAAAAACGCCGTTCAACCAGGTCGCTACGAGATGGCATTGACCGAATTTTGGTTGATTTGCTCTCGGTGTATCGCGATGTTTTGAACATTCAATTGATGGCAGATGTGCCTCTGGTCAATTCAGCATTGCGGTTTTCAATTGACGAACTTGCTGAGAGCACAAAGCCTGAACAAACAATTTCAAAACTCGAGAAAATTGCTGAAACACGTCACTACATCGATTCAAACGTTCGCGATTTACTAGCGCTCGAGGGGCTGGCTGTGGCTCTGATTGGTCCAAAAAAATGATGCTTGTCAAACGCCTCAGTGCAGCAATTGCGATCTTTACCCTTGCAGCTGCCTCGTTGACAGCGTGTGCAGGCGCAGATCCTGAATTTCCAACCTCACTCGGTTCTAATGACGTTTCGTCAGATTTGCGCGGTTTTTACAAGCAGAAGGTTGACTGGCAAAAGTGCGAGCAGCAGCCCGACTCAGGTGAGGTGATCTATTGTTCGGTTATCGAGGTCCCAAAAAACTGGGATGACGTAACTGCCGGAAAATTTTCACTAGCCGCAGCTTTTTTACCTGCAAAAAAGACAGCGATTGGTTCTGTTGTTTTTAATCCGGGCGGCCCAGGCTCTGCCGCTACCGATTGGTTGCTTTCGGCCCCATCTGGCTTAGGTACCGCTAAGCTGCGAGAAAATTTCAACCTGGTGGCAGTTGACCCCAGGGGAGTTGGGGCAAGTGCTCCGGCCATCGAATGTTTGGCTGACAATGAGCTAACCGAACTGATCTATTCAGGGCAAACACATCCGATTGCATCGGCAGAAGACCGTGAAGAAACCCAAGCTGGAATGCGAAAGTTTTTCGACGGCTGTCGTGAAAATCTCGGTGATGACCTAGCCATGTTCAGCACCGAATTCACCGCACGCGACCTCGATGTAGTTCGATCGGTGCTTGGTGAGGCCAAACTTAATTACCTAGGGTTCAGCTACGGCACCCTACTTGGTGCGACCTATGCAGACCTATACCCATCAAATGTCGGCCGCATGGTTTTGGATGGCGCAATTAACCCACTGCTAACTCAAGAAGAACAGACCCTGGCACAAATAAAGGGCTTCGAATTGGCTCTGAGTAACTACATGGCAGCCTGTCTAGACAATTCCGATTGCCCCTTCAAGGGATCTTTGCGAGACGCGCAAATCCAACTTGAAACTCTGTTCGCAGAAATTGAACAAAATCCGCTAAAAACTGACTCCAATCGAAAACTCGAAATTTGGGCGGCAGTAACCGGCGTGATTATGCCGCTTTACGGTGAGACTTGGTGGCCGACACTTACCGAGGCTCTGAACCAGGCCTTTGCAGGCGACGGCTCTGGGCTACTAGAGCTCGCTGATATTTACAACGACTATGACCCAACCGAGGCCTATTACTTTTCTAACCTAATCGAGGCAAATATCGTGATCAACTGTCTAGATGCCCGAGCATCTGCTGCGCCTAGCGACATGGATCGGCAGAATAAGAGGATTTTGAAGGCTTCGCCGGTGTTTGGTCGTTATTCGCTAGACGGCGGCTTGGCCTGCGCGGGCATCGACATTCCAATTAAGTCTCATGAGGGCGATTACCGCGCCAGCGGTTCGCCGGCGATTTTGGTGATTGGTACCACCGGCGACCCAGCTACTCCTTATGAGCAAGCAGTGGATTTGGCCAGATTGGTGTTGGCGAATGGGCGGCTAATTACCTATCAAGGTGTGGGTCACACTGCATACGGCTCTGGCAGCAGTTGCGTTGACAACGCCGTAGATGACTATTTCATCAAAAATGCTGTGCCAACCGAAGATTTGACATGCCAAAAATAACAAAAATAACTTTTAGAAAAATTTGCTAAATTCGGTGTCATTTTGTCGCTAGATTTTGGAATGGTGTGCTCTTTGCATCCTGTTTCAATCGCAACGGTGCGACTGAAGAAAAATTTGAACATTGGAGTTCAATGGCATCGACAGATAAAGACGGGGTTTGGGTAG
>JBEGRV010000019.1:0-18778 GCA_041180285.1 Actinomycetota bacterium | reverse complement strand
GAGCAGCCACATGCTGAGCAGCAGAGTGTTGAACCTGAGCAAGCACTCGCACCAGAAATTGTTGATCTCGAGCCGTCGACCGCGGTTGATTATGATGAGCCCACTCCAGAAGCCGTTGCGGTGCCGAAGATCGAATCCGAATCTGAAAAACATGTTTCTGAGGCTGGCTCGAATGCACAAACCGAACCTCAGGTAGCTCAGCCTGAACCAGTACTAATTTCGGTTGAATTACCCAAGCGCTCAGCCAAAAAAGGCATTCGCAGCCTGTTCAGCCGCATCAAGTTTGATCCTGAAAATCTGGATGAACTAGAGGATATTTTGCTCCAGGCCGATTTTGGCGTTGACGCTTCGTTGCAAATCGTCGGTGAGGTGAAGGCTCGCGCTAAAAAATCTGGAGCTGCAACTGAAACCCAGCTCAAGCAAATTTTGTCGAATGTAATTACTGAGCAACTCACCAGAGACGATTCAGCTTTGAATTTGTCCGATGGCAAACTTCCATACGTTTTTCTGGTGGTCGGCGTCAACGGTGTTGGCAAGACCACAACTATTGGCAAGCTTGCAAACTGGTTGTCGGAAGGAGACTGGTCGGTCGTAATCGGGGCTGCAGACACCTTTAGGGCGGCTGCCGTGGATCAAATTGCAACCTGGGCCGATCGAGCGCGGGCAGTTCTTGTTAGACCAAAACTCGAAGGCCAAGACCCGGCTAGTGTGGCTTTTGAGTCGGTCGACCATGCAATCGCAAACGACGCTGACATCCTGATTATTGACACGGCAGGCCGTTTACAGAACAAGACTGATTTGATGGCCGAACTCGAGAAGATTCGACGCGTCGTTGAAAAGCGCGCTCAGATCAACGAGGTGCTACTGGTTATTGACGCCACGACCGGGCAAAACGGCCTGTCGCAAGCAAAAGCTTTTGCCGAAATTGCCAAAGTCACCGGTGTAGTACTAACCAAGCTCGATGGAACTGCCAAGGGCGGCATCGTTTACGCTATTCAGCGAGAGCTGGGCATTCCGGTGAAGCTGGTCGGGGTGGGCGAGGGTATCAACGATTTTGCGTTCTTCGACGCTCGTGAGTTTGCTGAAGGCCTAGTCGGCTAAGGAGTTTTATGTTTGGAAATCTTTCGGATCGCCTAGTCGATACCTTCAAGAATCTTCGTAGCAAAGGCAAACTAAGCCCCGCAGATATTGATGCCACTCTAAGAGAGATCAGGCGTGCTCTACTTGAAGCCGATGTCGCCCTTGAGGTGGTCAAGAACTTCATTACGGCAGTTCGCGATCGTGCACTAAGCGATGAGGTCTCCAAAGCACTCAACCCGGCTCAGCAGGTTGTCTCGATTGTCAACGATGAGCTGGTAAAGATTCTCGGTGGCGCTCAACGAAAATTAGCCTTTGCAAAGACCCCACCAACGGTGATTATGCTTGCCGGCTTGCAGGGATCTGGTAAAACGACTTTGGCCGGAAAGCTCGCAAAGTGGTTAAAAGGTCAGAGCCAAACGCCGTTGCTGGTCGCCGCCGACTTGCAACGACCAAATGCTGTGAATCAGCTTCAGGTGGTTGGTGAGCGTTCCGGGGTAGACGTTTTTGCGCCCGAACCTGGAAACG
Source organism: Actinomycetota bacterium (assembly GCA_041180285.1). Lineage (GTDB taxonomy): Bacteria > Actinomycetota > Actinomycetes > Actinomycetales > Microbacteriaceae > Rhodoluna. Next base: position 17,173 of record JBEGRV010000019.1, on the reverse strand, counting down.
GCGTTGGAAATCCCGTCAAGGTTGCCAAAGACGCCATCAAGCATGCAACCGCCAAACAGTACAGTGTGGTCATTGTCGACACTGCCGGCCGACTCGGCGTAGACGAAGAGCTGATGCAACAGGCTATCGACATCCGTGACGCAGTCGATCCTGACGAAATTCTTTTCGTAATTGATTCGATGATTGGTCAGGATGCCGTAAACGTAGCCAAATCGTTTGAAGATGGCGTTGGCATTACCGGAGTTGTGCTTACCAAACTTGATGGCGATGCTCGCGGCGGTGCTGCGCTATCGGTGGCTTCTATAACCGGTAAGCCAATCATCTTTGCATCGAACGGCGAGGGTCTCGATGCGTTTGAGCCTTTCTACCCGGATCGCATGGCGAGTCGAATTCTCGACATGGGAGATGTGCTCACCCTTATCGAACAAACTCAGAAGCAGTTTGACGAAACTGAAGCCAAGGCGCTCGCTGAAAAACTTGCCAAAGAGACATTCACCCTTGAAGATTTCTTGGATCAGATGCAGCAATTGCGCAAAATGGGATCACTAAAGAGCATGCTGGCCATGATGCCAGGTGCCGGCCAGATGCGTGCTCAGCTAGACAACTTCGATGAGCGAGAAATTGATCGCACCGAGGCAATTATTCGGTCTATGACTCCGCTCGAGCGCACTCAACCCAGGGTTTTAAACGGTTCAAGAAGAGCCCGAATTGCCAGGGGCTCTGGCACCACGGTAACCGAAGTTAACTCTCTGGTGAATCGCTTCGAGCAAGCAGCCAAAATGATGAAGACTGTGGCCCGAGGCGGCACACCGCAGCTGCCAGGTATGCCAAACATGCCCGGCATGCGTTCTGCTGGTTTTGGCGCAGGGAAATCGAAGTCAAAAGACAAGAAAAAGGGTTCAAAATCTGGAAATCCGGCTAAACGTGCGGCTGAAGAAGCGGCACGACTATCAGGCCGAAATGATCCCGGTTCATCCTCTGGCGGATCATCCTTTGGAATTTAATTCCCGTCTTTTGCAATAGTGGTGGCGCGAGCCCCGCTTTTCTGGCAGAATAATAAGGTTGCCAAGCGCATGACCCTCTAATCTTGCGCCGCAAACCCTAGAGCTTTTTCTTCCGAGTGTGCACCCCACGCTCACGGATGAATGTTCGCCCCATTTCACATCACAGGAGTATTTGTGGCAGTTAAAATCCGCCTGAAGCGCATGGGCAAAATCCGCGCGCCTCACTACCGCATCGTCGTCGCAGACTCACGCACCAAGCGTGACGGACGCGTAATTGAAGAAATTGGTCGCTACATTCCGACCGAGAACCCATCGTTCATCGAGGTTAACTCAGAGCGTGCCCGCTACTGGCTAGGTGTTGGCGCTCAGCCAACCGAGCAGGTCGAAGCAATTCTGAAGCTAACCGGTGACTTCCAGGCTTCAAAGGGTGACAAGAACGCGAAGAACGTTGTCAAGACCAAAGAAGCAAAAGCAGAGTTCGTCATCGACACCAAGAAGAAGCCAGTTCTTCTTCCAAAAGACGAGCAGGCTGCAGCTAAGAAGGCTGCCGCTGAGGCTCCAGTTGAGGCTGTCGAAGAAGTTGCAGTTGAGGCTGCAGTTGAGTCAGAGGCTGTTGTAGCCGAGGCTGCTCCTGCTGTCGAAGAAGCTGCTGTTGAAGCCGAAGCTCCTGCTGAAGAGGCGCCAGCCGCTGAAGCTGAGGCAGAGGCCGCAGCACCTGCAGAAGAGGCTTAGTAAGTGCTTGCCGCTGCGCTCGAACACCTAGTCAAAGGCATCGTCGACAATCCTGACGATGCCGCCGTGACTGCACGAAGCACCTCTCGCGGAGACCTGCTTGAGATAAACGTGCACCCAGATGATTTGGGTCGAGTGATCGGGCGCAACGGCCGCACCGCAAAAGCACTTCGAACTGTCGTGAATGCTCTTGCCGACGGTAAGAAAGTTCGTGTCGACGTGGTCGATAACGATTTCTAAGCAAGACACGCTCCGAGTTGGCCGTCTGGTCAAGGCCCACGGCCTCAAAGGAGCTTTCAAATTAGAGCTTTACACTGATTCGCCAAATGAGCGTTTCACCCCCGGAACCGTTCTTGAACTTCAGGTTCCAGATTCATCCCCATGGTTCGGCCATACTGTGACCGTTTCCGAGCTCCGTTGGTACAACCAAGCTCCTGTCTTATTTCTCAAAGAGGTTCAAGACCGCACAATGGCCGATTCGCTGGTCAGGGCCATACTTTTGTACCGAGCAAACACCGATGAGCTTCCAAAAGAAAAAGACGCCTGGTACGACTATCAGCTAATCGGGCTCAAGGTACTTCGCGACGGCGTTGAGATCGGCGTTGTCGAGCGAGTTGACCATTTACCAGCGCAAGATTTGCTGGCAGTAAAAACTGCTGAAAAAGAAGTTTTGGTTCCGTTCGTCAAGGCCTTTGTTCCCGACGTTGACATGGCCGCTGGTACTCTGACTGTGACCCCACCCGGTGGGCTTTTTGAGGACCTAGCTGAGGAAGACTAATGAAAATCGATGCAATTTCGATTTTTCCTGATTACTTTCAGGCACTAGATCTTTCTCTATTGGGTAAAGCCCGCGAAAAAAACCTAATCAGTTTCACTGCACATAATCTTCGCGATTACACCTTCGACAAGCACAAAACTGTTGATGACACTCCATACGGTGGCGGTGCCGGAATGCTCATGAAGCCCGAACCTTGGGGTCTGGCTCTCGATCAAGTCTTGCTGCCCAATTCGGAGAGCACGGTAATTTTCACTTCGCCAGCAGGAGAGCCATTCAACCAAAAAATGGCTTACGAGTTGGCCGACAAAAGCCATCTTGTTTTTGCCTGCGGTCGATATGAGGGCATAGACCAACGCGTAATTGATTTCGCCGCCATTAGAGCCGACGTTCGAATGGTAAGCCTCGGCGACTATGTGCTAAACGGCGGAGAAGTTGCTGCGCTTGCCATGATTGAGGCAATCTCGAGGCTAATACCCGGCGTAATTGGAAACGCAGATAGCCTGATTGAAGAGTCCCACTCGGATGGTTTGCTCGAGTACCCAAGCTATACAAAACCGGCTAGCTGGCGGGGTCTAGACGTCCCGGATGTTTTGCTAAGCGGTAATCATGCCCTGATTGCAAAATGGCGTAAAGAGCAACAACTAGAGCGAACCCGCAGAGTTCGACCCGACCTGTTGCCCAACGGCGACCAACTGGGCTAAACTCTAAAGGTTGCTCAGCCGATAAAAACTCTGCCGCAGGGGAGTTCAGGCGATAAGGCGACAATCAAAAACTAAACCGTTGGTGACCTGCGTGCAGTAACAGAGAGCGATTCAAAATGAACATTCTTGACGTAGTTGATGCAGCATCATTGCGCTCAGACATCCCAGAGTTCCGTGTTGGTGACACCGTAAAGGTTCACGTAAACATCATTGAAGGTAACCGTAGCCGTGTTCAGGTCTTCCAGGGCATCGTTATTCGTCGTTCAGGCGACTCAGTTCGCGAGACCTTCACCGTTCGCAAAATTAGCTTCCAGGTTGGCGTAGAGCGTACTTTCCCTGTGCACTCGCCAATCATCGAAAAGATCGAGGTTGTAACCCGCGGTGACGTGCGTCGCGCGAAGCTATACTTCCTGCGCGATCTTCGCGGTAAGAAGGCCAAGATTCGTGAGAAGCGCGACAACGCGTAATAGCCTTATCGCATGACAAACCTCGGGCCCTTTCAAAGCCCAAAACGCAAAGCACCAAGTTCTCCGGCTCTAACTAAGTTCAACAGACTGAGAAAAAATACTTTTATTTCTCTTCTAATCGACCTGTTGGTAATTGTCGGCACGGCCTTGGTGCTTTCGCTTTTAATCAAAACTTTTCTAATTCGGTCATTTTTTATTCCATCCGGCTCAATGCTGGAAACTCTTCAGATCGACGACCGAATAATCGTCAACGAGTTGGTGCCAGACCTGATTGATGTTCAGCGCGGCGACATAGTCGTTTTCAAAGACCCCGGGGGCTGGTTGGGCGAAGTATCCACTCGCGAATTGAATCCAATTGAAGCCGTTTCAGAGTGGTTCTTGTCTTCTTTCGGAATTGTTGCCCCTGACAGCAGCCAACATCTAGTGAAACGCGTTATCGGTGTCGGTGGTGACCGAGTCGTTTGCTGTGACGCTTCAGGAAAATTAACAATCAACGGTGTGGCTATCGACGAACCCTATATAGCTCCGGGGGTTAAGCCTTCTGAAACAGAATTTGATGTCACTGTCCCTGAAGGGTCGGTTTGGGTAATGGGCGACAACCGCCCCAACAGCGAAGACTCGCGGTATCACCCGGACCTGCCTGCCAAGGGCTTCGTTGCTAAAGAATTTATTGTTGGCAGAGCATTTCTAATCAGTTGGCCGTTTACAAATCTGACCTGGCTTGGTTCTTATCCTGATGTCTTCAAAGACGTTCCCAACCCTTGAGATTGAGGCGAATATTCGCCAAACAGGGGTTCGTTATCTCATCGCCGTTGACGAGGTGGGGCGTGGTGCAATTGCCGGACCGGTTGCCGTTGGTGCTGTTCTAATTGATCTTTACGATGAAATTTTCTTAGAACAGGCGCCCAAGGGAATAGCTGATTCAAAGCTGTTATCAGAGCAACAGCGTGAAGCGCTATTCTCACCAATTGTCAGTTGGGTCAGGTATTTCGGAGTCGGAATGGTCTCGGCTGAAGAGATTGATCGAATCGGCATAATTTCAGCGTTAGCGAAGTCAGGCAGGTTGGCGATTGACCAGACATTGGCAGCGTGGCCTGAACGTTCAGAACTGGCCTCATCCGGAATAAAGATTCTGCTTGATGGGTCACATGACTGGCTCGGAAGTTCTAGTTTTGGAATTCCCGTAGTGGTCAGACCCAAAGCGGATCGAGATAGCTTGAGCGTTGCAACTGCCTCAGTTCTGGCCAAAGTGCTGAGAGACCGCTACATGGTTGAATTGTCAAATTCTGATAATCGATTCGGCTTCGAAAGCCATAAAGGTTACGCGGCGGCGACCCATATTGCTGCGCTAAAGAGATTCGGCCCTTCCGAACACCACCGCCACAGTTGGTTGAACAAGATTCTGGCTGACGGTCAGCTTGAAATAAATGAATAGACTTTAGCCAATGGATGAAAACGAAATCGAAGATTACGACCGCGAGGCCGAGCTGGCGCTTTATCGCGAGTATCGCGACGTCGTAGCTACATTCAAATATGTCATTGAGACGGAACGGCGTTTTTATCTAGCCAACGAGGTTGAGCTAAACCGAGTTGATGCCGGTAGTGATTTTTATTTTGAAATTAACATGGCAGATGTCTGGGTTTGGGACATTTACCGCACAGACCGCTTTGTAAACAAAGTTCGCGTATTGACCTTCAAAGATGTAAACGTTGAAGAGCTCTCGGGTAAAGCATTCAATCTGCCAAAAGAGCTAGCGGTCGGAGAATAAGTTATCCACAGATTTCGTATCAGTGGCTTAGCAATTCGTGAGTTTGCCTCACCATGATGAGATGCAATCTAATCAAGCACTTGGCCGAACTGGCGAAACACTGGCGGCAGAGTATTTAGAAAATCATGGATACGCGGTAATCGATCGCAACTGGCACTGCAGAACCGGCGAAATCGACATAGTAGCCACCGACCAGAATTACTTGGTTTTTGTCGAGGTGAAAACTCGTAGCAACACATCTTTTGGGCACCCATTCGAGTCAGTAACCACGTCAAAAGTTGCCAGAATGAGGCGATTGGCTAACGAGTGGTGCCTGGCCAAAGCAAGTCCGGGTTTTCGAATTCGACTCGATGCGATCTCGGTTTTATTTTGCTCAGGTCAGGTAAAAATTGAGCATTTGAAAGCAATCAGCTAATGGCACTCGGGCTAGCGAAAGCAATTTCAATGTTTGGTATGAGTGGCCGAGTTGTGCAGGTTGAGGCTGAGGTAGGTAACGGGCTGCCTGGTTTCAGTTTGATCGGGCTTCCAGACAACGCGTTGAGCGAGTCGAAAGAACGGGTCAAGAGCGCGGTTCAAAATATCGGTCTCAAGTGGCCTCAGCGCAAACTGACGGTGAATCTATCGCCGGCTGCACTCAAAAAGTTTGGTTCCGGGTTTGATTTGGCAATCGCTATTGCGGTTTTAGCCACCGGTTATCGTTTTAGAAATTTTTCGGTCAAAAACACCCTGTTTATCGGGGAGCTCGGGCTTGACGGCAAAATCAGACCCATCGGCGGTGTCCTTGCCGGGTTGCTTGAAGCCGCCAAAAACGGTATCAAACGGGCATACGTACCAACTGACAATCTTGGCGAAACACGATTGATTGACCAGCTTGAAATTATCCCGGTGGCCAATTTGACCGATCTGGTCGAAAAATTGGGCATCGAAGTAAAGCTTAGAAAGTTTCAGTCAGCTGACCCTTCCGTCGAAACCAATGCCATTGAAGAGAATCTGAATATCGAGTTAGCGGCTTCATCAAATGACCAGCGATACCGGCCTGATTTCAACGAGGTGCGTGGTCAGGGAACGTTAATTCGAGGCCTAACAATCGCAGCTGCGGGCGGGCATCACGTTCTTTTGGTTGGTCCGCCTGGCTCCGGCAAAACAATGATGGCGCAACGGTTTGCCGGAATTCTACCGAAGCTAACCGTTGACCAAGCTCTTGAATCTGCTGCACTCACAACTTTGACTGGTAGGCCAACACTGTTGGCCACTCCAACCAGCGAGATATTCGATCCTCCTTTCAGTGCGCCACATCACAACGCTTCGGTCAGCGCTATGGTTGGCGGTGGCAGTCCAATTCCCGCCCCAGGTGCAATCTCTTTGGCGCACAACGGAGTACTTTTTTTAGATGAGGCGTGTGAATTTCAAATTCCTGTCTTAGAGTCGCTCCGGCAACCTCTTGAATCGGGTTCGGTCTCCATCATCAGAGCAGCCGGGGTCGCAAGTTTCCCGGCAAATTTTCAATTGGTCCTCGCTGCCAATCCCTGCCCCTGTGGTTATGCCTTGGGTGGCTTGAAACGCTGCGAATGTAATCACGCTCAGAAGGTTAGATACCGTTCAAAGCTCAGCGGCCCACTGCTCGACCGAGTTGACATCAGGCTTCGGGTTGGGGCTCCGGGTTCGTCTGAGGTTTCAGAAGGGTCTAGTGAACTTGCCGAGCAGGTTATTCAAGCTCGGAATCGAGCACTTTCGAGATACAAATCAGAAAATTGGACACATAACTCGGCTGTTCCAGGTCAAATTCTCCAGCAAAGGTATCCCATAGGTAAGTCTGTAAAACTGCTCGATGCCGCCCGAAACTCAGGGAAGCTAAGCATGCGCGGTTTCGAGCGGGCGTACAAACTTTCATGGACAATCGCTGACCTCAACGGTCACGATCAACCAACTCTTGAAGATGTCTCTGAGGCACTCTATTTTCGCGGATCCGACTCTCCGCTAGATCCGAGCTCGGAATGACAGAGCAAATTTGGTCTTCCGTTTCTGATGCACAGCTCAAAAAAATACATTGGGCAGCAGATATCACCTGCGCAAAAGAACATTTTGCTCGTCTGGCCATAGCGTGTTTTACCGAAGCCGACGACAGAGTAGCCGGAACCATTATCGATCGACTGGGTGCCGAGCATGCTCTAGAGCACATTGTTTCTAGAACCGACCCACTCTTACTAGCCAAGCTTTCGTTTGGCGAAACTAAAGACACAGCGAGGTTAGCGAACAAGATTTTTGAAGCCCAACAGCGCTGGAATCTTCGAGTTTCACTGCAGTTAGTCGATACTGCGCTTGACGCACTTGAAACCTTTCGCGCGCAAACGGTTTTACCCAGTGAAACCTCTTATTCGAGGGGTTTAGTCGATCTAGGTTCCGGAAAACCAATCGTCTTATTTGTAATGGGGCGAAATCCGGTGGCAACTTTTCAACAATCAACCGCAATAATTGGCGCGCGTAATTCAAGTGACTACGGTGAGCGCTGCGTTAGAGAGTTTCTTCCGGTTGCTACCGAGGCTGGTCAGACGGTTATTTCTGGCGGTGCGGTCGGCATCGACTCTTTGGCGCATAAATCGGCAATAGCTGCAGGAGGCCAAACAATTGCATACCTAGCCGGCGGGTTCGATTACATGTATCCGCCAGAGAACAAACAGCTTTTTGAAGAAATAATGCTCACTGGAGCGCTATTCACAGAGTCACCACCGGGGTCAAAGCCTACAAAATGGAGATTCCTCAAACGCAACAGGTTAATCGCTGCATCCTGTAAGTCGATTTTGATTGTTGAGGCTGCCTGGCGCTCTGGCACCATAAATACAGCTCAAAATGCACTTGATCTTGGGCGCAACGTGGGGGTTGTCCCGGGTGACATTTTCAAGTCTGCGAGTCACGGAATTTATCGACTGGCCAAAAACCCTGATGTTCAACTCATTGCCGACAAGAGCGACTTCAGGGCGCTTTTGGGCATAGGGGAGCTTGGCGCAATTTCGCACGATGACCTTCCCATTGGTGAGAATTGTCAGCGGGTTTTAGACGCCTTGGGCTCCGGCAAAAAATCAGTCAAGGTTGTGGCCGCTGAAGTTGGGCTAGGTGAACTTGAAGTTGAGATTGCACTGAATACTTTGGAAACTCTTGGTAAGTCGGCGCGTTTTCGAGATGGTTGGCGGCTTTCACACCGGTTGAAAACTAATCTTTAGCTGTGAATGAAATCAGGCAGAGCATTGAAGAATTTTGCGATGATCTTGCCGCAATTCGAGGCGTAGCAACGAACACCATTCGCGCCTACCGTTCAGACCTTTTAGACATGCAGAGGTTTCTCGAAACTAAAAGTTGCCAATCTGTATCTCAGCTAAACCTAGAGCTGCTTCGTGAATGGCTCTGGTATTTGACTCAAGAGGGTTTAGCAAAGACCAGTTTGGCTCGCAAAAATGCTGCAGCTAGAAATTTCACGTCTTGGTTATTCGAGACTAAAAAGATTAACTCAGACCCTGGGCTTAAACTTCGTTCACCAAAGACTTCGCGTCCACTGCCCAAAGTGGTAAGTGCTGAAACAATTTCAGAGTTGCTCACCCATCTGGAAGGGCTGGCAGATTCTGGTGATGCAGTCGCCCTTCAGAATCACGCATTGTTTGAGTTGCTGTACGCCACGGGTATCCGTGTCTCTGAGTTGACTGGGCTTGATCAAACCGATATAAGTTTTGAAACCGGTTTAGTCAGGGTTTTTGGTAAGGGTTCGAAAGAGCGTTCCGTGCCATTTGGCGCTCCTGCAAGACGGGCTCTGGAGAGCTGGCTAGTTAGAGGTCGGCCTCAGCTTGCAAGCGCGGAAAGCGGGGAGGCTGTGTTTCTCGGCCAGCGTGGAAGCCGCATCGGAGTTCGCCAAGTTTATGACCTTATTGCATCCAACTTGCAAAGTTCGAGCGGGCAAGCACTCGGCCCACACGCGCTGAGGCATTCTGCAGCTACTCACTTGTTAGACGGCGGCGCCGATTTGCGAGCCGTTCAAGAGCTGCTAGGCCATGCCTCAATGGCAACCACTCAGATTTACACCCACGTATCAATAGATCGACTTCGTGAAGGCTACCGAAGAGCTCACCCCAGGGCTTAACCAGAGTTGACTCGGTTCGATTTGTTGAGTGAACCAAATCGGGTCGAGGTACCCGTAGGCCCCAGAAACTCCCAGATGTAAACATGGGGGATCATCACAGTGCCAGCGGTAACTGGAATCAAAGCACACCACCCCAAGGGGCTGTTCAACAGCTGTCACATCGCCCACTTTGAGTTGAGAGCAAACTGGTTCAAGTTCTATCTCTAGGTGATCGACAGTTATCGAGATAAGCCTTCTTTTTCCAACGGTTCCAGAAAAGCTGACCTGCCCGGAAACCGGTGAAATAACTGTCTCACCAAATTCAGCTTTGAGATCGACACCTCGATGACCGGCTGCAAATCTGGTATTCGGCTGGTCAAAACTATTCGCGACTCTCCAACTGTCGCGAACCGGAGATTCGAGCGAAATATTTTCGAACGAGCTCAACGAAGTTTCGGCTTGGCTTGGAGGTGCTGTATTCGGCGCATAGGCAATGCCGCCAATTGTTAGCTGCATGCCCAGCAGTAGTGCGGAAATTTTCATGTAACCAGCTTCACCGCTGGTCAAACGGCGCAATAGTTTTTGCGTAAAACTGTGGATAACTGAGTGTTTGCGCTGGTAGTCTTAGAAAAGCGGCAAAGTTCGCGAAACTCCAATTTTTTTTGAAGCTTCTAGAACTGCGTCGACTTCGCGTGTCGAAAAACGTCTGCTCGCATCAGTCTGCCTTCACGGCGGCGCAACAGATACGGCACCAGGTGTGATCTCATCCGATTTCACAATCAACTGAATTGGCGCGAACGCGCCCAAAGGAGAAAACTGCCATGGCAGTAGTAACTATTCGCCAGCTGCTAGATGCTGGTGTGCACTTTGGTCACCAGACCCGTCGCTGGAACCCAAAGATGCGTCGTTTCATCCTGACCGATCGTTCAGGCATCTACATCATCGACCTACAGAAGTCACTGACTCACATTGACAAGGCATACGACTTTGTCAAAGACACCGTTGCTCACGGCGGCAGCATCTTGTTCGTAGGAACCAAGAAGCAGGCTCAGGAAGCCATCGCTGAGCAGGCGCTGCGCGTTGGTCAGCCATACATTAACCAGCGCTGGTTGGGTGGTCTATTGACCAACTTCCAGACCGTTCAGAAGCGTTTGGCTCGACTAAAAGAGCTCGAGACTTATGACTTCGACGACGCGTCTAAATCAGGTCTTACCAAGAAAGAACTTCTTATTCTTCGTCGCGAAAAAGACAAGCTCGAGAAGGCTCTCGGCGGTATTCGCAACGTGAACAAGACCCCTTCGGCCATCTGGGTTGTTGACACCAACAAAGAGCACCTAGCTATCACTGAGGCTAAGAAGCTTGGCATTCCAGTTATCGGAATTCTTGACACCAACTGTGACCCAGACGACGTCGCTTACGGCATCCCTGGTAACGACGATGCGATTCGCTCGGTTCAGGTTTTGACCCGCGTAATTGCAGATGCAGTAGCTGAAGGCCTGATCGCTCGTCACTCAAAGCCTGAAGCGGCTGAAGAGCCACTAGCCGAGTGGGAGCGCGAGCTTCTAGAGCAGAGTGCTGCCCCTGTTGAGGCAGCTCCAGTAGCAACCGAAGAGGCAGCCGAGGCTGCAGTAGAGGAAACCAAGTAATCATGGCAAACTACACCGCCGCAGATGTAAAGGCACTTCGCGACCGTTCAGGTGCCGGAATGATGGACTGCAAGGGCGCCCTAGACGAAGCCAATGGCGACGTCGACAAGGCACTTGAGGTTCTTCGCCTAAAAGGCCTCAAGGGCGTTACCAAGCGCGAAGGCCGCACCACCAGCAATGGTTTGGTAGTTGCTCGAGTAAACGGTGGCACCGGCTACCTTGTTGAGCTTGCCTGTGAGACCGATTTCGTAGCAAAGGCTGAGAAATTCATCGCCCTCGCAGACCGCATTGCAGATGCAATTGTGGTTGCTGGTGCGAAGAACCTTGACGATGCACTTGCAGCAGCGCTTGAGGGAAGCACCGTTTCTGCAGTTATCAACGATGAAGCAGCGATTATCGGCGAGAAGGTCGAACTTCGTCGCGTTGCAGTAGTTGAAGATGCCGCAGTTGATGCATACCTTCACCGCACCAGCAAAGATCTTCCACCACAGGTAGGCGTGCTGTTGGCATACTCTGGTGCAGATGCAGAAACCGCTCACGATGTTGCAGTACACATTGCTGCATTCTCACCAAGCGTTCTTCGTCGCGAAGATGTCGCTGCAGAGACCGTCGAGACCGAGCGCCGCATTGCTGAAGAGACTGCACGCAATGAAGGAAAGCCTGAGGCTGCGTTGGCCAAGATTGTCGAAGGTCGTGTAAACGGCTTCTTCAAGGAGAACGTTTTGCTTGAGCAAGACTTTGCAAAAGACAACAAGTTGTCGGTTGGCAAGGTCCTTGAAAACTCAGGTCTCCAGGTTTCAGCCTTCGTGCGTTTTCGCGTGGGTGCCTAAACTCCAATTTAAGAAAAGGCTCGGTCGATTCGACCGGGCCTTTTCTGCTTTCGCGCCTAGGATAGTAGGGATAACAAAGCAGCCGGAGGCCCCAATGTCGACTCAAAAGCGTCGTGTTCTACTCAAACTCTCCGGTGAAGCTTTCGGTGGCGGAACCCTCGGGGTCAACCCCGACATTGTTGCAGACATCGCCAGAGAAATCGCCGAGGGTGCCAAAAGCGCTGAGGTTGCGATCGTGGTTGGTGGTGGTAACTTTTTCCGCGGCGCCGAGCTCTCACAGCGCGGAATGGACCGATCCAGGGCAGACTACATGGGCATGTTAGGTACTGTCATGAATGCCCTAGCGTTACAAGATTTTCTAGAACAAGCAGGCGTAAGCACTCGAGTGCAGTCTGCGATTACCATGGCGCAGGTCACTGAAGCGTACATCCCGCTCCGGGCGGAGAGGCACCTCGAGAAAGGCCGCGTTGTGGTCTTTGGTGCAGGTGCGGGGCTTCCATACTTTTCTACCGACACGGTCGCAGCCCAGCGCGCCCTTGAAATCAAGGCAACAGAGGTTTTGGTGGCCAAAAACGGCGTCGATGGTGTCTATACTGCTGATCCAAAGAAAGATGCATCCGCTAAAAAACTCGATCACATTACCTATCAAGACGCACTTTTGCAGGGTTTGAAGGTTGTCGACGCAACCGCGTTCAGCCTCTGCATGGACAACAAAATGCCTATGCGAGTTTTTGGCATGCAGGGTAAAGGCAACATCACCGCGGCCATTCGCGGAGAACAAATCGGAACTTTGGTAACTGCGTAGGCAGTTAGTTCAACTAATACAGGAGCAAACATGATTTCAGAGATTCTGGCCACAGCAGCAGACAAAATGGCAAAGGCTGTAGAAGCCGCAAAAGAAGACTTCTCATCGGTACGTACCGGTCGTGCTAACCCTCAATTGTTCCAGAAGGTCATGGTTGATTACTATGGCACACCAACCCCTCTTGGTCAGTTGGGCCAGTTGGCAAACCCTGAGGCTCGAACAATAGTCATAACGCCATACGACAAAACTGCCCTTAAAGCTATTGAGCAGGCGCTACGCGAAATGCCAAATCTTGATGCAAACCCGCAAAATGACGGAAATCTAATCCGAATCACTCTTCCAGACCTAACTGAAGAGCGTCGAAAAGAGTATGTGAAGCTGGTAAAAGCGAAAGCAGAAGATGCCCGCGTTTCGGTAAGAAATATTCGTCGTAAAGGTAACGACGATCTTGCAGCCCTCAAAAAAGACGGCATGGCTGGAGATGATGAAATCGCGCGTGCAGAAAAAGAGCTAGATGCTCAAACTAAGACGCACGTCGATGCTATTGACGAGGCCCTCAAGCGCAAAGAAGCAGAACTTCTCGAGGTTTAATGACCAACCAAAGCCCCGCTGGCACAACGCGCTCACTCTCTAAATCGATTTTGGTTGGCCTAGCCCTAGGCTCAATTTTTCTGCTTTCGGTTTTGGTATACAAAGAGCTTTTCATCGGTCTAGCCGCCCTCGCAGCAGGTCTAGGAGCATGGGAGCTTTCAACTGCGCTGCGCGGCTCCGGATGGTACGTACCCAGAGTTCCATCGGTGGTTGGTGCGGTTGCCATCATGCCAATTACCTACTTTGGCGGCGCCAGTGCCCAGTGGCTAACCGCACTGGCAATAGTCGCCAGCCTGATTTTATGGAGAACGGTTCACCTGCTTTGGGAGCGACGCCAAGAGTTGACTCAAACCGTTTTAGCTACGCTAAAAGATTTTGCGGCATCGGCTTTCCTGGTAATTTATCTGCCGCTGATGACCAGTTTCACGATGCTGTTGCTTCGCAGAGAAGACGGTGCTCAGTGGGTTCTTATCCTTGTTGTCACGGTAGCCATGATTGACACCCTTGGTTACCTGGTTGGTCGCAAATTAGGGCGCCACAAAATGGCACCCGGAGTCAGCCCTAAAAAGAGCGTTGAGGGTCTAATTGCCTCAATCTCGGCTGGATCGCTGTCTGCGGTTATTCTGTCTACAATTTTCTGGAATTTGCCGGTAGTAGCCGGGCTTATTTTGGCAGCACTTATTTTGCTGAGCGCAGTGTTTGGAGACCTGGCCGAGTCGCTAATCAAACGCGATTTAGGGATCAAAGACATGAGTCACCTCTTACCAGGTCACGGTGGCATCATGGACCGCCTAGATTCAATTTTGCCTTCGGCGCTAATCGTTTACATTTTTGCCACCTACATTTTTCCAATTTTTAGCTAGGGAGAGCGCAGCTTGAGTTTCAGTTTTCCTACAGTCAGTCAAAACCACAAAGGCTATCGCCCAGAGCAAGTCGATCAGTTTATTGGGCAACTTAAGCAGCAGTATCTATCGCCCCAAAACTCATATCTGAGGTCTCAAGAACTGCGCTCAAAAGAATTCGATTTAGTGAACGGTGGTTACCAAATCAATCTGGTTGATGAAGCGATCGACCGCCTTGAAGACAAGTTTGCAGATCGAGAGCTGGCCGCAAAATCTGTTGATGAGAAAAACCATCGGGCCAGAGAAATAAAACAGTTGCTCTCAGGTCGCTGTGAGAGGCCTTCGAAAAAACGTTTTGACCGCACCGGTATATTCCTGCGAGGCTATAACGTCGTTCAAGTAGATGAATTTATGAATCAGGTCTCAGGGCATTTAGATGCGCAATCGCTGCTTGAGCTCAGCAGCGTTAGGCACATCGTCTTTAAGTCAACGAGAAACGGGTATGACGAATCTCGAGTCGATTTATTCATCGATCGGGTCATCGAATTATTGCAAATTGAACGTAATTCTTAGTTTTCTCACCACTTTGCTGTTGGTATTTTCGCCCACTGCTGCGGCAGATGCGGCAACTACTGCAACAGCTGCGGTAGCAGAACTTTCGGTGAAGGGGAAAGCACCCAAAACAGGCTATGAGCGCCAAAAGTTCAGTGAAGGATGGGGCGTTGCCGCCAATGGGTGTGATCTAAGAAATGTGATTTTAAAGCGAGATTTGCAATCCGTTAAATATCGGGTTAGTGATTCATGCATTGTAGAGCAGGGGCAATTAATTGACCCGTACACAGCCACAACCATTATTTTCAAGCGAGGAATTTCCACATCGTCGAAGGTGCAGATTGACCACGTTGTTGCGGTGAGTGATGCCTGGCAAAAAGGCGCCCAGGCTTGGAGTTTCGAAAAACGAAATCGTTTTTACAATGATCCACTTAATCTGCTGGCGGTTTCTGGATCCGCAAACGCTCAAAAAGGCGATTCTGACGCAGCGTCTTGGCTGCCGAGCAATAAAGCTTTTAGGTGTGAATATGTCGCCAGGCAAGTTTCAGTGAAGCGAAAATATCAGGTTTGGATAACAGTGGCCGAAAAAACGGCAATGCTGCGAGTTCTAAAGAGCTGCCCAAGCCAGCCACTAATCAATCGGTAGCCCAAAACACTCCGAAGCCCTATCGATTCGAAAAGAGCGAGGGTAAACTTATGCTTTGGTTATTTCGAGGTGACAAATGGGTAAACACGAGGCTGATAAGCCATCGGCGCTAGCCCGACTGGGCGCTCGCGCCGAAGAAAAACTGGCTGAAACTCGATTTGCGGTCAGATTCAGAAAACCTAAAAAACATGCGTTTCGCCCGCTTTGGGGCTTTTTATTTACCTCTGCATTCGCACTTGTCTCAGTAGTCGATCCTTACTCTGGAACCATAGCGAGTGCAGAACCGTTGGTTTTTACCGGCGAAGAATACGTTCCAGAGCAAACTTACGGATTTGCCACCACACAAACAATTTCATTTGCCCGCGGGGGATTCAACATCGTAACCGGCGATGAGATAACCGCCATGTTCGTTGCTGCGGCTGATGACCCCGAGCCTGGAACCGCAAAGGCTTACGCCTTTGAATACCTGGTGGAGCAGGGTTTCAAGGGCCCAGAGCAGTATTCGTGTTTGGTTAAGCTTTGGGAGCGCGAGTCGAATTGGCGTTGGAACGCTAAAAATAAATCTTCAGGTGCCTACGGAATTCCACAGTCTTTGCCCGGGACCAAAATGGCTAGCGAAGGTGCAGATTGGCTCACCAACCCTGAGACCCAGATTCGCTGGGGTGTCAAATACATAAAGGGTCGCTACGGGTCCCCATGTGGTGCACTTGCGCACTCAGACCGCATCGGTTGGTACTAGTGCCGCGGTCTAATCGCCCCAAGAATGCGAGGCGCGAAGAGCCCGAAGAGCTTGACGTTACCCTGATCAAAATCGGCTTCAAACGAACCGAGTTCAAACGAGGTGTCGAGTACGAGGTCCAACCTACAAATGGATCAAATGCTGAGAGCGACAAAACCTGGGTTTGCCCACACTGCAACTTGCAAATCTCAAAAGGGATGAACCACACTGTGGCGTGGGATGCACATCGCGGTGTTGAGACCCGCAGACACTTTCACAACTCCTGCTGGAAGTCATTTCAAGGTGGGTTATTTTGACCAGGGTAGAGATACGCTCTGGAGTCGAACTCCCCAGCGTTAGAGAAGAATTTACGCTTGAGACCTCTGACGGTCTCACCTTGGTTGGCGAACTGGCTTGGCCAATTGGCAAAGCACCAGACGCAACCATAATTACCCTTCATCCGCTGCCAACTCACGGCGGATTCATGGATTCTCATGTTTTCAAGAAGGCCGCCAACCGACTTCCAGCCTTGGCGAATATAGCTGTGCTCAGGTTCAACACTCGGGGCACCGAATCACCAAGAGGTAAAAGTGAAGGTGCCTTCGGTGATGGCATTACCGAGGTTCATGATGTGCAGGCAGCAGTTCGCTATGCCCAAAGCCTCGGCCTCAAAAATCTCTGGTTAGTCGGTTGGTCATTCGGAACCGAGTTAGCTCTCAAATACGGCCTTAACCATGATGTTGAGGGCATTATCTTGCTTTCACCACCGCTTAGGCGAACTACCAACGAAGAGTTGATGCGTTGGGTGGGTAGCGCTAAAAAAGTCGTGGCACTGGTTCCAGAGTTTGATGATTTTTTGCAGCCGGAGGCGGCGCGGGAGAAATTTGCGCCGGTCGATCACGCCGAGGTTATTGGAGTCGAAGGAGCCAAACACCTTTGGGTTGGTGAAAACCCAACCGCTAGGGTGCTCAACGAAATTGTGCGTGT
>JBEGRV010000018.1:0-18946 GCA_041180285.1 Actinomycetota bacterium | reverse complement strand
AGGAAAGCGAAAACGGGCTCAGCAGTTGAAACAATTCCAACAATGGTTGCCGTGCTGTATTTCAGTGCGATAAAGCTGAGCACCATTGGTGCAAACGACCCCATGATGCCAAGCCAGGTAAAAGCCATGAGTTTGGGTATCTCTACACCTGCCAAATTTGCGCTTAGATCAATGTTGCCCACGAACAGCATTGGTGATACCTGACTCCAATCTGTGAATAGCAGCCAGAACATAGTTGCAAAAAGCATTGTGTAAAACATCGTTGAAACCGGATCACGATTCAGCCCCGCTCGCTCACCCATTATGAAGTAGGTGCTCAGCAAAACAGCAGCTAGCAGCGCGAAACCAATGCCGGATGCGTTGAGCCCACCCTGCCAGATCTGGCTGACCACGGCTAATCCGCCAAGCACCAAAACGACACCCAACCAGAGGTTCGAGTTGGTTTTTTGTTTGAACAGCAGATAGCTGGCAATCGGAACCATGACAATAGCGGTGTACTCAAAAAGTAATGCAATACCCACTGGCAAAAGCGAGACTGCGTTTGAGTAAGCCCACTGCATGAGTGCCACACCAAACACGCCAAATAAAACTAGAAATGGTATTTCTCTCAGCTTCACCTTGAACGCCGAACGGTTTTTGAAAAGTAGAACAATTCCCGCGATTGCAGTGGCTGCGAAAGAGCGAAATAGAACTACCAGGTCAGGGCTGATGCCGGTTGCCATTATTACCTTGGAGGTAGAGGCGTTTAATCCAAATAAGAATGCAGCTGCGAGCGCCAGAAGCACCCCAATTGCAGTTCGATTTAGCATTTCTAAACTGCTGTGCCGTGAACGGCGAATTTTTCGATTGCAGTCAGCTCGATAACAGAGAAGGAAGTTTTCTCGATAGCCTTGATGTTTTCTTCCAGTTGCCTGACGCTGCTCGCACCGATCAAGGTCGAGGTTATTGCTGGGCTTCTAAGCGTCCAGCTAAGGGCTAACTGAGAAAGACTTTGGCCTCGTTCTGCTGCAATCTGGTTTAGGCCTTTGGCTCGCTGCAGATAGGTTTCGCTGATCGCCTCGGGCTTCAAGAAGTGAGCTTTTGCAGCCCGTGAATTTTTCGGTATAGCACCCTCTAAATATTTATTTGTGAGCAGACCCTGGGCCAGCGGAGAAAACACAATGCAGCCAATTCCCTCGAGTGCCAGCGTGTCGATAAGTGAATTTTCGATAGTGCGATCAAACATCGAGTATCGGGGTTGATGAATCAGCAGAGGCACCCCCAAATCTTTGAGAATGGCTTTGGCTTGCCGGGTCTGTTCTGAGTTATAACTTGAAACACCGGCATAGAGAGCTCGACCGGAGTGTACCGCCGTGGCAAGGGCGCCCATCGTCTCTTCTAGCGGGGTATTTGGGTCAAATCTATGCGAGTAGAAAATATCTATATAATCGAGCTTCATTCGTTTCAAGCTCGCATCGAGCGATGACAGTAGATATTTTCTCGAACCCCATTCGCCGTAGGGGCCAGGCCACATGTCGTACCCGGCCTTGGTTGAAATGATCAGTTCATCTCGGTATCGCCGAAAGTCTTGTTCGAGGTGTCGCCCAAAATTCTCTTCTGCGCTGCCTGCAATCGGCCCATAGTTATTGGCCAGATCGAAATGCGTAATTCCAAGGTCGAACGCTCGGCGGAGAATCTTCTTTTGATTACTGAAAGAATCAGCTGAGCCGAAGTTGTGCCACAGACCAAGTGAGATTTCTGGCAGTAGAAGACCACTTTTGCCAGTTCGTCGATATTTCATAGCATCGTAGCGGCCGACATGGGCTTCATAAGTCATGCCACAAGTTTAGGCTTTAGCTATGAAAACCTTTTTTCTCGGCGGGGGCTGTTTTTGGTGCCTTGACAGCGCTTATCAACAGCTGAAAGGCGTAATAGATGTTGTAGTGGGCTACCAGGGAGGCACGGCTCAGAACGCAAACTACGAAGCAGTTTGTTCCGGAACGACCGGTCATGCAGAAGTAGCCAAAGTAATTTTTGACGAAACTCAAATTTCTGAGGCAATTATTCTCGACGCTTTTTTCACCATGCACGACCCAACCCAATTGAATCGCCAGGGGCACGATGTTGGAACCCAGTATCGGTCGGTCATGTTTTTTCAAGACGAAAACCAGCGCGCTGCTTTCGACGCAGCAATTGAACGTGCTTCTCAGATTTGGGGTCCAAATATTGTTACCTCGGTTGAGCCGGCACCTCAGTTTTTCGAGGCTGAGCAATATCATCAAAACTTTTTTGAGAAAAATCCGTTCCAGGGTTATTGCAATGCTGTTGTCTTACCGAAGGTAATCAAGGTGAGGGAACGATTCACAAACTTTCTGAAGTAATTCACAACCATCGATTGATTCAAGGTTTTCCACAGCTTTAGGCTTCCGCCTATTGCAGCTCGACTCATGAGCTCAAACTCAAAGTGTCAATCGACAGAAAGTGAGTTTAGAAAATGAGCGAACAAATAACTGCAGTTGGTCTTGTAGCAACGTCACCCCGGCATTTGATCACCCAAGACGGTCTACCAATTACTTCTTACCGAATGGCCTGTTCTTCACGCAGGTATGACCGAAATCAAAATAAGTGGGTTGATGGAGAAACAAATTGGTTCACCGTGACCGCCTTCAGGCAACTAGCCATAAACAGTTCGACCTCAATTGGAAAAGGCGATCGCGTAATTGTGCAGGGCAAGATGAGGGTTCGCGATTGGGATAACGGTGAGCGCAGCGGTACCGCTGTTGAAATTGAGGCTGACTCAATAGGCCACGATCTCAGCTGGGGCACTGCAAATTTCAATCGAACGGTCCTGTTGAAAGAAGCTAGCCCGTCGACTTCTGAAACGGATCCAGAGCTTGAAGACGATACTGCGGTAGCGGGAGCCTAGGTTTCGCAATTCCACCCCTCGGTTGCGAAAACTGCCCGGTCGGTGCTTCGGCTAAACTCTATGCAGAGCCGACACCGGCAGGGCAGTAGCCCCATTCTCAACGAAAGTGAAACCTATTTAAATGGCTGAATTCATCTATCAGATGATCAAAGCGCGTAAAGCGCACGGCGACAAGGTAATCCTTGATGACGTAACTCTTGCTTTTTATCCTGGGGCGAAAATCGGCGTGGTTGGGCCAAACGGTGCAGGTAAATCTTCGGTTTTGAAAATCATGGCTGGCCTCGACACCCCCAGCAATGGAGAAGCCAGGTTGAGCCCAGAGGCAACAGTCGGAATCTTGCTTCAAGAGCCGCCACTAGATGAAAACCTCACGGTTTTGGGAAACGTCGAGCTTGCGGTGAAAGATACCAAGGCTAAGCTCGATCGCTTCAACGAAATCTCCGCGCTAATGGCAGAACCAGATGCTGATTTCGACGCCCTGCTCGAAGAAATGGGAAAGCTGCAAGACGAAATCGACCATCTTGACGCTTGGGACCTAGACAGCCAGCTTGAGCAGGCAATGGACGCGCTTCGCTGCCCTCCCGGAGATACTGCAGTAACTCACCTTTCTGGAGGTGAGCGTCGTCGCGTCGCGCTATGCAAACTTTTGCTTGAAAAGCCTGATTTGCTTTTGCTCGATGAGCCGACCAACCACCTAGATGCTGAATCTGTTTTGTGGCTCGAGCAGCACCTGGCTAAATACCCGGGAGCTGTTTTGGCGGTCACTCACGACCGATATTTCCTAGATAACGTCGCCGAGTGGATCCTTGAGCTAGACCGAGGCCGCGCCTACCCATACGAGGGCAACTACTCAACTTATCTAGATAAAAAGCGTGAGCGCCTTGCCGTTCAGGGTAAGAAAGATGCCAAGTTAGCTAAGCGTCTCGAAGAAGAACTCGAGTGGGTTCGTTCTAGCCCGAAGGCTAGACAGACGAAATCCAAGGCGCGTCTCGCAAAATATGAAGAGATGGCTGCTGAGGCGGAACGCACCAGAAAACTTGATTTTGAAGAAATTCAAATTCCGGCCGGACCTCGTCTGGGTAACGTCGTAATCGAGGCCAAAAACCTTAAGAAAGGTTTTGACGGTCGTTCACTTATCGACGGGCTCTCATTTAGCTTGCCTCGAAACGGAATCGTGGGTGTTATCGGGCCAAACGGTGTGGGTAAATCGACCTTGTTCAAGACCATAGTCGGTCTAGAGAAACTCGACGGGGGAGAACTTCAAATCGGTGAAACCGTAAAAATCTCGTACGTTGACCAGTCTCGTGCCGGTATCGACCCAAATAAGACACTTTTTGAAGTGGTTTCAGATGGCCTCGACTATATGCAGGTTGGAAACCAAGAGATGCCCTCACGTGCCTACGTTGCAGCCTTTGGTTTCAAGGGCCCAGATCAGCAAAAGCCAGCCGGAGTCTTATCGGGCGGTGAACGTAACCGCCTCAACCTCGCTTTGACACTGAAGCAGGGAGGAAACCTGCTTCTGCTTGACGAGCCCACTAACGACCTAGACGTAGAAACTCTTGGTTCGCTGGAAAATGCGCTGCTTGAGTTTCCTGGATGCGCGGTTGTTATCACCCACGACCGTTGGTTCCTAGACCGAGTTGCTACCCACATCCTTGCTTATGAGGGCAGCGACGATAACCCTGACCAGTGGTACTGGTTCGAAGGAAACTTTCAAGCCTACGAAGAGAACAAAATTGCCCGCCTCGGGCCTGAGGCAGCCAAGCCTCATCGCTCAACCTACCGTCGTCTCACCAGAGACTAGGCAGCCAGTAATTCTCTGATTACTTCTTCGAACACCACGTGGTGTCGATCGATGTCACTCTTGGTTGTGGTTGGGCACATCAAGGCCATGTTGTGAAATGGTGTAAGCAGCACGCCACGATTAGCCAAGTAGAGGTGAATGAAGTCTTCCAACTCAGAATCTGCAACTGAATTGGCATCGGTTCCATTTTTGGGGTAGGGCTTAGCAAATCGATATTCTGCGCGAGCGCCAAGTTGATTAATTGACCATGGGAGCTCGTATTTTTCAAAAAGTTGATTGACTCCAGCTGTGAAGTAGTCGGCTAGTGCAATCATCTTTTCGAAATTCTCTTCGGTCAGTTCATGCTCCAAAGCAGCCCTCATGGCAATCACCGATAGCGGATTACCAGCCAGTGTTCCACCGACTCCGCCCATGTCAATAAGGTCTAAATCAGTTCGTGACAGAATTTGATCAGCTAGTTCGGCGCTTAGCCCGTAGGCTCCGGTCGGTATTCCTCCGGCTATAGCTTTACCGATCACAAACAGGTCGGGCTCTAAACAGTCACGGCGAGTCATGCCGCCCCATCCAGCTGAGAAAGTGTGAGTTTCGTCAATTATCAGCAGTGCATCATATTTACGGGTAAGTTTTCGAACTCCCTCTAGGTAGCCCGGTTCAGGCAGCACAATGCCGATATTCGTCATCGCCGGCTCCATCAGAACTGCGGCAACATCTCCGTGGCTAAGTTGCTCTTCAAGGCCTTCGAGGTCATTGAACTCGGCCACTCTTGAGGTCTCGGCGATCGGCACGGGAGCGCCAACATTTCCTGGTCGGTCAATGCCCTCTCCGTTTGGGCCGACCACAATCAAAGACTCGTCAACTGATCCGTGGTAGCAGTAACTGTTGAACAGAATCTTTGATTTACCGGTAATGGCACGCACCAGTCGAATTGCCCACCGATTTGCGTCAGTCGCTGTTAGCGAGAAACTCCACTTAGCCATTCCAAAACGATCACTCAGATTTTTCGCGACCCACTGTGCGTCTTCGGTCGGCATCATCGTTGTCACGCCACCGAGGGTTTTGACCCGTTTTTCGACCGCGGCCACGACGCTGGGGGCGCTGTGCCCAGCCATAGCTCCGGTGTCACCGAGAGCAAAGTCAATGTACTCATTACCATCAATGTCCCAAATCCGATTTCCTACGGCGCGATCAAAATAAATTGGAAAGCTGGCGGATTTCTTATTCATCCAAGTCATCGGAACGCGTCCAAAAAGATTGTCTGCTGCTGCATATGCGGCTTTAGATTTTGGATGGGTTCGCTCGAACTCGGTCTGTTCGCGTCGGTTGAGCTCGGCTAGGCGAGTGCGGTTAATCATTTGAGTAACTCAAATCTGGGTCCCCCGTCGAATCTTCAATGACTCGACTACTGCCCGAACGTCGGAGGATATGTTTCTAGTTTGCCATCTCAGGTATGCGTACCATGCCCTCTTGGGCTACTGTCGCTAGTAAATGGCCATCTCGGCTAAAGATTTTACCAATCGATAAACCCCGCCCGCCTTGGGCGCTTGGCGACTCTTGGACGTAAAGCATCCAATCGTCAACTTTTGCAGGTCGGTGAAACCACATCGCGTGGTCGAGACTTGCAGACTTTAGCCCTGGATGCGACCAGGGTACTGAGTGTTTTCTAATGATTGGTTCCAGAATCGAGTAATCGCTTCCATATGCAAGCGCGGCCGTGTGAATGTTCTGATTTTTAGGCAGTTCGTCCAGAGTTTTGATCCAAACCGCCTGGTGTGCAGTTGGTATTGATTTCACATTGAAATAAATAGCATCGGGGACATGCCTAAGGTCAAACGGACGTGCTTTAGCCCAGTATTGGGCTACTGGATGAGGGTTATCGCCCATTAACTGGGCGGCCGAGGGTAAGCTCTCTGGATCTGGTATGTCAATCGGAAAAGATTCTTGATGTTCTAAACCTGAATCCAGGGTCTGAAACGAAGCGATCATCGAGAAAATTGGCAATCCCTTCTGAAATGCCTGAACTCGCCTGGTACTAAACGATCTTCCATCTCGAAGACGATCAACCGAGAAAGTGATTTCTTCTGCGATGTCACCGGCCCTCAAAAAATAACCGTGCATTGAGTGAACTGGGCGTTCTTCGATGGTTCTTGAGGCCGCAACGAGGCTCTGCGCTAAAACTTGACCGCCGAAAACACGGCCGTGCGGCATCCACTGGCTTGGACCAACGAATACATCTTCGCCTGCGTCACTGTTCTTGACCCGACGCAAATCCAGGGCATGCAACATTTCGCTAACTGGATTTTCAGGAATAGGAATTATTTGTGTCACCTTTGGCCCCATCAATTGGCTGTTTAGGTTAGTTTAGACACGATATGTCTAGCCAAATCTCGCTACCTGACCAGCAAACTGCAGTTGATCTGCAGTCATACCTTTCAAGGGCTAAGCGGCTTGACGCTGACGGAATGGTTAGGTTTAGGGCTTTCGGAAAAATTTTGGCAGCGTATGTCGCACCAATTTTCGCCGGCGGGCTAATGGATTCAGGGCCAACAATATTGGGGCTTCGCACTCTCGAATTGGCAGAGGCTGCTGAATTGGATGTAATCGTGCCCATCGCGCAGGTTTTGGATCGCTTGGCCAAGGTTGTTGGTCGAACCGAGGGTCAAATAAGAATTGATTTACCGGCCTCGCAACGAGCAATTTGGGCCGGAGTCTCACCTCCCCGAGCAGGTTGGCAAGAAATCGGTGTGATTTCTGAGCAGCGTCTGACTCAGATTGCCAGGGATGGCATTGCTGAGGTTGCCGCCTCGTTGCCTGAGTCTGTCGGGGGGCCGATTGCTGCACGAGTACGCGGCGAAATATGGGGGAGAGGCATAGACCTCGAGACTAAATTACCGACCGGGGCAGCTTTCGCTGCAGCGGGTCTTGGCTTTCTTACCGAAGGTGAAAACGTAGGCGTCTATCAGGCTGACGGATGGGTTCGAATAAGTGCGATGCACGGGCACGTAATTTCGAAATCAGCCGTGAAATTTGCAGGTCTATAGAGTCAGCTATCGAAGCTATTCAGCATGGCCGTCGCTGCTCGGTCTAGGTAAGCCCAGAGTTCAGCCTCAAGCAGTGGGGCGAGTTCTAGCCCAGTTACAGCAACCCGCATACATCTAAGCCATCGCTCCCGGGCATCGGGGTTAATGACGAACGGGGAGTGTCTCATCCGAAGTCGTGGGTGCCCTCGAAGCTCTTGATAGGTGCTTGGGCCGCCCCAATACTGCTCAAGGAACATTCGAAGTCGTTCTTTAGCAGGCTCTAAGTCTTCTTCCGGGTACATGGCGACGAGTACCTCATCTTTGGCGACCTCTCGATAAAAACCGGTAGCGAGTTTCTCAAAAGTTGCACTGCCGCCTACGAGTTCAAAGAAATTGCCGCCAACTGGCTGTCCGTCTGGTTTTCTGAGTCTGACGGTCTCAACCCTGGCTGAGTCCTCAAATCCATTAACCATTCTTAGCCTTCTGGCCGGTCGAAACTAAGCCATTGATTGGGCTGGAGAGCGTTATTTTCGCCTTTTCGAGCGCAAGCTTGATTTCGACACGTAGTGCCCTCGCTAAATCGTCGGCATTTGATGCGGATGTGGGGGCGACAATTCTGAATACTGATTCATTGCCAGAAATTGCCTCGAGCCCCCAGACCTCCGCAGTTCCCACAACTAATTTGGCCGTATCTTTTGCGATGAATTCGGAAACTGTTTTTTCGAGAACAGACTTGGTTTCGATAACAGATGCATTCGCTGTCACCGAAACATCAATTACCGCTCTTGAAAGTCCCTGAGATTGGTTTCCAACTCGCAGAATTTCACCATTTCGCACGTACCAAAGTGTGCCCGAAACATCTCGAACCTGGGTAACCCTCAATCCCACTGATTCGACTACTCCATTGGCAGCGCCTAGATCGACAGAGTCTCCAACTCCGTATTGGTCTTCGAAAACTATAAAGAGGCCCGAAATAAGGTCTTTCACCAAACTTTGTGCACCGAAGCCGACCGCTGCACCGATGATGCCTGCACCGGCCACGAGTGCTCCGACGGCAATACCAAGTTCACTGAGCACCAAGGCCAAGGCAAGCAAGCTCAAGCCCCACGTTATGAAATTGCTCAGCACTGATCCCAGGGTTTTCGCTCGTTGAACCACACGCGCTTTAGATACCGGAGAGTTAGCAAGCTCGTCGCCTGATCGCTGAGCATTGGTGCTGATTCCAGCAACTATTCTCTTCACGGAGCTAAGGAGCACCTGGCGCATGACCACGGCCAGCACAATAATGATGCCGACTCTGATTAGGCTGCCCCATTCAAGCCAGATCTGCAATAGCTGGTCAGCTAGCTGTTGGGTCATATCAGCTCCTCGCGTCTAGGGCGGATGCCTTCAATGCCCGCTCTACATTTGCAAGATTCTCGACCAAAATTCGTTTCAGTGCAGGAATGGCAGCAATCTCAGGTTGAGCAATTTTCTCTGCAGTTCTCTGTGCCAAGGCTGAACTTGCAAGTTCAATTGGGTAAAGATTTTCCAGCAGGTATTCGGCAATTTTGAAGGTATTTGATTGCCAAATTGGCAGCACCGCTTCGAAATACTTGTCGATAAAGGGCTCTAGCAAAGTTTGGTCGTTTGCGCGCACGAACCCCAAGCTTCCCGCGTTAACCATCACGTTTGACAAAGACTTATCTGTGGTGAGCCTCTTCCACATCGCCGCCTTTGCGTCGGCACTAGGGATTGCGGCTTCTGCAGCAATTGCAGCACGCTGACCATTAGAAGTGTTGTCTTTTTCTAAAGCTGCAGAGATGTGCCGCTGGTCGAATCTTCCGGCTGCAACTAACCCGGTGATGAATTCCCAACGCAGATCGGTATCGACAACCAACTTCTCCAAGGTCAGTTCTCCGCCTAGCAACGATTCCAATTTGTCGAGTTGTGATTCGGTTGAGGCAAAGTTTGCGAAGAACTTTATGAACTGAAACTGTGTGTCTGAACCAGGCTCTGCTGTAGTAGCCAAATTGAATAGTGCGTCAGCGGTTTGCTCGATGTATCTGGTGCGATTTTTCTCAGCAGAAAAAGTACGAGTTGCAGTCACAAGTTGACGGAGCAAGGTCAAAACGGTTGTCGATTCGGTTTCGCTGGCAATATTCTTCAAAACCAGGCTGATGAAATCGGCCACTGGCGTTTCGGCATCGCGAGTTGAGTCCCAAACGGCTCCTAGAACCAGACTTCTTGCCAATGAATCATCAAATTTCGAGAGGTGGTTGATGGCTGTCTGGAGAGAGCGGTCATCTAGCCTAATTTTGGCGTAGGCCAGATCGTCATCGTTCAGGAGGATCAAATCAGGCAGATTGGCGCCGGCAAGCTCTCTAACCTCAGTAACTGGGCCTGCCACGTCAATCTCAAATCTTGCAGTTCTAACTAGTCGTTCAGACACCAGGTTGTAGCAGCCGATGGCCATTCTGTGTGGACGAAGTGTTGGATAGTCTGCGGGTGCCGACTGTAAAATCTCAAACTTTTCGATTACACCGTTTGCATCGGTAATTTTCGATCGCAGAGTGTTAACTCCCGCAGTTTCTAGCCAGAGTTTCGACCATTCGGTCAAGTCTCTGGCCGAAGTCTTTTCTAGTTCGACCATGAGGTCGCTGAGTTCGGTGTTTTTCCAGGCATGCTTTTTGAAGTAATTTGCAACGCCGGCTAAAAATGCATCCTGCCCCACCCAGGCAACCAACTGCTTTAGAACCGATGCGCCTTTTGCATAGGTAATCCCATCGAAGTTAACCAACACATCTTCTAGATCCCTGATCTCGGCAACAATCGGATGGGTTGAGGGCAGTTGGTCTTGTCGGTAGGCCCAGGATTTTTCCAGAGCGGCAAAGGTGGTCCAGGCGCCGTGCCACTCAGTCGCCTCAGCGGTTGCCAAGGTTGATGCGTACTCAGCGAAAGACTCGTTGAGCCAGAGGTCATTCCACCAGTTCATCGTGACTAAGTCGCCAAACCACATGTGAGCTAGTTCGTGCAAAATAGTGACCACACGTCTTTCCCGAACCGCATCCGAGACCTTAGACCTAAACACATAGGTTTCAGTAAATGTAACCGCCCCAGCATTTTCCATGGCCCCCGCATTGAACTCTGGAACAAACAGCTGGTCGTATTTTTCGAACGGGTATGGGAACTGAAATGCATTTTCGAAGAATTTGAAACCCTGCTTGGTCTTTTCGAAAACATAGTCTGCGTCCATGTATTCGGCTAGCGATGCTCTGCAGAAAACTCCCAGTGGAATTTCTCGGCCATCTGAAGAGGTAAGAGTGTCTCTTGTTTCGACATAAGGCCCTGCTATGAGAGCCGTAATGTAGCTAGAAATTCTCGGGGTTGCCTTGAACCTAAATTCGGCTCGTTCGTCTCCAATTTCAACTTTTTTTTCAAGCGGCTGATTCGAAACAACTTTCCAAGAACTGGGCGCCTTTACCGAGAAAGTAAATTCAGCCTTGAGATTTGGTTGTTCAAAAACCGCAAACATTCGACGAGAATCAGGAACCTCAAATTGGGTGTAAAGATATGCTTCCCCGTCTACCGGGTCAACAAATTTGTGCAAACCCTCCCCGGTGTTCATGAAGAAGTAGTCGGCGTCGACGACAAGCTCGTTTTCGAGCTCTAAATTTGGTAGCGAAATACGGCTACCATCTGCTAGCGAATTGTTCAGTGCGACGCCGTTTAGCTCGATGGAATGAACTTTTGCGGTGATTGCGTCAATGAAACTGGCGGCTCCGGGGGTTTTGCAGGAGAACCGAACTGTGGTTTTAGATCTGAAGTGATCGGCTTTTGGATCTAGGTCAAGTTCAATCAAATAGCTTTTCGTCGAGATGGTTTGGGCTCGAGTTTGGGCTTCAATTCTGGTTAGGTTTTGACCTGGCACGGCTAATTCTCCATCGGTTTCAGTAATACAAGCCTAACTTGGCAAGTCCTCTGAAATAATCAAGAGATGAACCTCATAACTGCTTCCAGTGCCTCTGTGGAGCAGAACGCGATGCTCGCAGAAATAGGAGGTTTACTTTTAGTTCTTGGGGTGGCAGCGTTTGTTGCCACCAGGTTCAGATTTTCGGTTGTGCCGGTGTACCTAATTTTCGGCCTAGCCCTTGGTAAGGGGGGTTTATTTCCTGTAGATCTCAGCGAAGAATTTCTAAACACCGGAGCCCAAATCGGAGCGATTCTACTTCTGCTGCTGCTGGGGCTTGAATACTCCGGACCGGAGCTAGTAGCCGCGATTAGAAACAAACGCTCAGCAGGGCTAATTGATTTCTTGTTAAACGCCCTACCAGGTGCCCTGATCGCACTAATTATTGGATGGGGTCCGATTGGAGCAATGGTTTTAGGAGGAATCACCTACGTCTCATCATCTGGAATTGCGGCCCAGATGCTCAAAGAAACCGGATGGCAGCGTTCTGAGCTTTCCCGAAGAATTACTTCGGTGCTGGTTATTGAAGATTTATTTCTTGCACCGTATCTTCCACTTCTTACCGCAATTGTGTTTGGGCTCGGTGCGGCAACTGGATTTGTCTCAGTTGCGGTGGCCATCCTGATGACCAGCCTGGCACTGCTGCTGAGTTTCAGAGGCAGTAAGACTTGGTCGAGCATCCTAGACACTCAATCGCCCGGTGGCCTTTTGCTCACGGTATTCGGTGGCGCCCTAATGGCTGCGGGCTTTGCTGCGATGGTCGGATTCTCATCATCTGTCGCAGCGTTCTTGGTTGGCCTCATGCTTACCGGTGAGGTTGCAAACGCGGTGCGCGCGCGCCTATCGCCGCTTCGAGATTTATTCGCTGCGATTTTCTTTCTGTTTTTTGGCCTCAATGTATCGGTCAGCGAGATTCCAGCTGTGCTTCCATTGGCTCTGTTGCTCGCAGCAGTTGGCATTGCCGGAAAAATGTTCACCGGCTGGTGGATTGCACGCGACATGGCTGACGGCTTGAGTTGGTACCGAGCCGGTGCGTTCCTAATACCTAGGGGAGAGTTTTCGATCTTGATCGCCTCACTGGCTGTTGGTTCGGCTTTTGGCGGGCAAATTGAAGCCCTTACACTTACATACGTAATCCTGACAACAATCGCATCGTCAATTGCTTTGAGGCTTTTTAGAAGCAAACTCGAATCATAAATATTTGGAGGAAACTTTGCGCGTTCACATCGCCACAGATCATGCTGGTCTTGAGTTGAGCCATTTTCTGATTCGAGAGCTAACCAAATCTGGACACCAGGTGTTTGATCACGGGCCGAGTAGCTATGACCCACTCGACGACTATCCGAGTTTTTGCATTAATGCGGCCTTGGCAGTGGTTGCAGATCAACAGGCGGGTGTTCCAGCGCTGGGTGTAGTTTTAGGTGGCTCTGGAAACGGGGAGCAGATTGCGGCTAACAAGGTGAAAGGCATTCGAGCAGCACTGGCCTGGAATGAAGCTACGGCCAAGTTGGCCCGAGAGCACAACGACGCAAATGTGATCGCCCTGGGTGCACGTCAACACAGTCAAGAGGAAGTTCTTCACCTCATTGAACTTTTCTTAGCTGAGCCCTTCAGCAACGATGAAAGACACGTTCGTCGAATTGGGAAAATCGCGACATATGAGCAAACCGGAGAGATTCTCTAATTGCCCGAGGGCCACACCGTTCATCGAACTGCGATCGCATTTGAGAAAAAATTTCTCAACCAGCCTTTGACAGTGATCTCACCGCAGGGGAGGTTCTCGGCCGGAGCGCAGCTAATTTCAGGCAGCAGACTTACCTCTTCAAATGCGATTGGAAAGCAACTATTTCTCAACTTTGAGAATTCGAGAGTTTTGCGCATCCACCTAGGAATCTACGGAAAGTGGAATTGGCACTCAAACGTTTCAGATGGGCTTGCCGAACCAATTGGTCAGGTTCGGGCGCGTTTTATTGGTACTTCAGACGCTGCAGACCTGAGAGGCCCGACAGTTTGCGAGATTATTACACCCGATGAAGCTCAGGCGGTCGCCCTGAGGCTAGGTCCAGATCCGCTAAATCCAGATCCGGTCGGTTCCGAGAAAATTAGGTTCATCGAGCGAGTTAGGAAAAGCAAAAGCCCGATTGGGCAATTACTGATGGATCAATCTGTCATTTCAGGAATTGGCAATGTCTATCGGGCCGAGCTTTTATTTAGGGCTGGAATAGACCCTTACCGCCCTGGAAGCAGCGTCACAGTTGATGAACTAAGCGAACTCTGGAATGACAGTGTCAAATTACTTCGGGTGGGGGTAAAAACCGGTTTTATGATCACCCGCAATGAACTCTTTACCAAGCGCCCGACTAAAGCAGAGCGCAACTTCATCTACAAACGCGAAGGTTTACCGTGTCGCAGCTGCGGAACAAACATCTCTATCGCTCTAATGGCAACGCGAAAGCTGTATTTTTGCCCGGTTTGCCAGTCATAAAAAAAGTACCCACCGCAAAGGGTGGGCACCTATGAAATAGCTATTTAGCCTCCGGCAACAGCTGCCAAGATTGAAATTTGCGTTCCATCCGGGGTTGCTGTAGCAAGCCCTTGTTCAAAGCGAACGTCTTCTTCGTTTACGTAAATATTTACAAATCGACGAATTTTGCCGGAATCATCAAGAATTCGAGTCAAGATTCCAGGATTGCGAGTTTCTAAATCGTGAAGTACTGCTTCCAGGTTTTCGCCGTTAGCCTCGACTTCGGCTTCTCCACCGGTGTAGTTACGAAGAATGGTTGGAACTCTGACGATGACTGACATTGACTCTCTATTCGGGTACGGCGGCTCTGAAAGCCTCAAGGGTAGGCGGAATTGTTACTGTAAAACCGACGTGCGATTCAATGGCATCCAGGGTCTTTAGCCCGTCGCCGGTGTTGAGCACCACGGTTTCAAGGTTAGGGTCAAGTTGGCCATTTTCGATGAACTTCACCAAATTTCCAACTGTCACACCTCCTGCTGTTTCGGCGAAAATTCCCTCTGTTTCAGCTAGCAATCTAATTCCCGCGACAATCTCGTCATCGCTGATGTGGCCGATGGCGCCACCGGTTTGATTTGCAACGTCGATCGCATACGGCCCGTCGGCAGGGTTGCCAATTGCCAGCGATTTCGCAATAGTCGCCGGCTTTTGGGGTCGAACAACGTCCCAACCATTTTCAAAGGCTTCGGCCACTGGGTTGCATCCGGTTGCCTGGGCGCCGAAAATCTTGTAAGGCTTTTCATCAACTAAACCCAGCTTCATGAGTTCGCGGAAGGCCTTGTCAATTTTGGTCATCAGCGAACCTGAAGCAATCGGCACAACAACCTGATCTGGTAGGCGCCAACCTAGTTGTTCAGCAATTTCGTAACCGAGTGTTTTCGAACCTTCTGCGTAATACGGCCTCAAATTTACATTCACAAAACCGTAACCACGATCGTCAGCAATTTCAGAACATAGCCGGTTGACATCGTCGTAGTTGCCGTGAATTCCGACCAGTGTGGTTCCGTACACCGCTGAGGTCAGAACCTTGCCTAGTTCGAGGTTGTCTGGAATTAGCACTACGGATGGCATGCCTGCCCTGGCTGCTGCAGCCGCAACCGCATTGGCTAGATTCCCGGTTGAGGCACAGCTGATGGTTTTGAAATTTAGAGTTTTAGCCGCGGTCATCGCGACCGCTACCACTCGGTCTTTGAATGAGTGGGTGGGGTTGTCCCGGTCATCTTTGATCCAAAGCTTCTTCATCCCCAATTTCGCGGCCAAGTTGACAGATGGCTGCAGTTTGGTGAAGCCAGCACCTAGATCGGTTGGACGATCAGCTTTGTCTGCCGGAACAGGCAGGAGCGGGGCATACCGCCAGATGTTTTGTGGGCCCGATTCAATTTGTTCTCGCGTGACCTGACCAAATTCATACTTAACCTCGAGCGGGCCAAAGCATTCGGCACATACGTGACGCGGACCGAGCTCGACATCAGTACCACACTCGCGACAAACTAAGCCTCGCGCGGGCCCGAAGTTTAAATTGCTCATGGGGATACTCCTGTGGGAGAGCCTATGCCGATTGGCTCGGTGCTAGATGGAAATTACCTTCTATTACAAAAAGCCGCCAGGCTTTGCCTGGCAGCTGTTCAGAGCGGATGACGGGAATCGAACCCGCACCATCAGTTTGGAAGACTGAGGCTCTACCATTGAGCTACATCCGCGAATCGTGGAGAATTTATCAATTCCGCACATGACAACCCTATTCTATGGGATAGACTGACCGAGGTCGTTTTCAGGAAATCGTAAAAATTTCCAGAAAAATCCACCGGGATGTAGCGCAATTTGGTAGCGCACCTGTTTTGGGTACAGGGGGTTGCAGGTTCAAATCCTGTCATCCCGACCACCGGATCATGGCCCGCGTGAACAACGCGGGCCTTATCTTTTTAGGAGAAAAGCAATTGCAAACTAAGGTCGAAAAACTAAATCCAACTCGCGTTAAGTTGGTAATCGAGGCGAATGAGGCAGACTTCAAGCCAAGCCTTGACCACGCTTACGAGCACATTGCTGAGCAGGTCAACATTCCTGGTTTCCGCAAGGGCAAAGTTCCAGCGGCAATTCTTGATCAGCGCGTCGGACGCCCCGCCATCCTGGCACACGCAATCAATGATGGCCTTGACAGCATTTACCGCGCCGCAATTGAGGATTCAAAGATTCGCCCAATCGGGCAGCCTCAGGCCGATGTAAAAGAAACCCCAGATGAGAAGACCTTCAAGGGAAACCTGGTTGTTGAGATTGAAGTTGAGGTTCGACCTGAACTAGACCTAAAGAACTACAGCGGGCTCAAGGTACAGGTCGATCCTGTTACCGTCGAAAAGTCAGACATTGAAGCTGAGCTAGACGCACTACGCGCTCGATTCGGTTCGCTAAAAACAGTTGACCGTGCGGCTAAGAAGGGTGATTTCACTTCGATTAACCTCACCGCAACCATTGACGGCAAGATAATCGATTCGGCAGAAAACATTTCTTACGAAATCGGTGCAGGAAATCTTCTCGATGGCATCGATGATGTTCTTGACACTCTTACCGCCGGTGAATCAACCACCTTCAAGTCGAAGCTGGTTGGTGGCGAGCACAAGGGTGAAGAGGCAGAAATCGCTGTAACTCTTGTTGCAGTCAAAGAACGCGAACTTCCTAAAGCTGACGATGAGTTCGCACAGCTTGCATCTGAATTTGACACCCTCGCTGACCTCAAGTCAGCAATCGAGAAGCAAATCGCAGAGGCCAAGGTCTACGGACAGGGCATTCAGGCTCGAGAGAAAATCTCAGACGAACTGCTATCGCTGGTAAAGGTCCCTGTTTCCGAAGAGCTCGTGAACGCCGAAGTCAACCGTCACCTCGAAGGTGAGGGACGTCTTGAAGATGACAAGCACCGCGCAGAGGTGCTAGAGCAGAGCACACGCTCATTCCAGCTTCAGATGCTGCTCGATGCAATTGTCGAGAAAGAGGAAGTTCAGGTTGGCGAGCAAGAGCTCATCTCTTACCTAGTTCAGGTTTCACAGCAGTACGGAATGGCTCCAAACGACTTCATCAAGACCATCAGCGAACAGGGGCAGGTCCCTGCATTTGTAGCTGAGGTTGCTCGTCGAAAGGCACTAAACGTAGTGCTGTCAACCGCCGAGGTTATCGACACCAAGGGTAAGAAAGTCGACTTGACCGAATTTACCAAGGCTGAAGTAGTTGCCGACGAGGTCGAAGACCACGAGGGTCACGACCACTAATAAAACTCAAAGCGAAACCCCGTCAGATCTGGCGGGGTTTTGCTTTAGCCACGGGCGAACATAGATAAAGTTTCGGAGCCGTCAGGGTTATCTTTGGTTGAGCAGACGTCGATTAGGAGCATCAATGGCAGAGCACGGTTCTATTCCGAACAGCATTTTCGAGCGGTTACTTAAAGATCGAATTATCTGGTTGGGGTCTGAGGTCAGAGACGACATGGCCAATGAAATATGCGCCAAAATTCTTCTGCTAGCGGCCGAAGATTCCACCAAAGACATTTACCTCTACATCAATTCGCCAGGCGGTTCTATCACCGCAGGCATGGCTATTTATGACACGATGCAGTACGTTCCGAACGACATCGTGACAGTCGGAATTGGCATGTGTGCCTCTATGGGCCAGTTCCTTTTGTCTTCGGGTACCAAAGGTAAGCGTTACGCAACGCCAAACACTAGAGTCCTGCTACACCAACCACACGGTGGTTTCGGAGGTACCGCCTCAGACATTCAAACTCAGGCTGAGCTAATCATGTCTATGAAGCGCCAGCTAGCTTCAATTACTGCGAAACAAACCGGCAAGTCGGTTGAGCAAATCATGCAGGATGGCGACCGCGACCGCTGGTTTACAGCTGCGGAGGCGCTCGAATACGGCTTCATTGACCACATTCAAGAATTTGCCGGCACTAACACTGGCGTAGGAAACAGATAATCATGACCGAGAAAATTTTTCAGAGCCCAGAGTCTCGCTACATTCTTCCAACATTTGAAGAGCGAACTTCCTACGGTTTCAAACGCCAAGATCCCTACAACAAACTCTTTGAAGACCGAATTGTCTTTCTAGGCGTGCAAGTTGATGATGCCTCTGCTGACGACATCATGGCGCAGCTCTTGGTTCTCGAGTCTCAAGACCCAGATCGAGACATCACGATGTACATAAATTCCCCGGGTGGTTCGTTCACAGCCATGACCGCGATTTACGACACCATGCAGTACATCCGTCCGCAGATCCAAACGGTCTGCCTGGGTCAGGCAGCGTCTGCTGCCGCTGTGTTGCTTGCCGCAGGAACTCCAGGTAAGCGCCTGGCTTTGCCTAACGCACGAGTGCTAATTCACCAACCGTCAACCGGTGACGCAGGTCGAGGCCAAGCTTCTGATATCGAAATTCAAGCCAAAGAGATCATGCGTTTGCGAGAGTGGCTAGAGACCACGCTGGCTAAACACTCGAACAAGAGTGTGTCTGAGGTAAATCGCGACATCGATCGCGACAAGATTCTCACGGCGCCTGAGGCTCTCGAATACGGCCTAATTGATCAGGTGCTAACCTCGCGCAAAAACGCTTAGTACTTTCAGAAACGGGCGAGTGTTCTCGCTCGTTTTCTGCTTAACAAGGCATATGCTTATCCCATGACATCGCTCGGCGAATCAGGCGACTTCCTGAAATGTACCTTCTGTGGCAAAAGCCAGAAGCAGGTGCGCAAGCTCATAGCTGGGCCAAG
>JBEGRV010000017.1:0-18974 GCA_041180285.1 Actinomycetota bacterium | reverse complement strand
GAGTTCTGCTCGGACATTTCTCACTTCGAAGGTTTCGTGGCTCAAATGTCTAGGTTACCAAGGCTCTGGCGCTCTTAGAACTTTCAACAGCGCCTTAGCTTTTAGCCTGGTTTCTTCAAACTCTGCTGCTGGATCTGAATCAATGGTTATTCCGCCGCCAACTCCCACCGTAGCTTTTCCAGAGCTGAAAATAATCGACCGTATGGTCATTGCAAATTCTGCCTCTGAGAAGCTTGAAACCCAGCCAAATGCGCCAGAGTAGACACCTCGTGCTCCTTCTTCAAGCTGGCGAATGATTTCGATTGCCTTCAGTTTCGGCGCCCCGGTCATTGATCCCCCCGGAAAAAGTGCTTCGAGGGCTTCAAACACAGTGACATCATTTCGAATCTGTGAAACTACAGTGCTGACCAATTGGTGAACAGTTGCGTAGCTTTCTACGTCAAAAAGTTTTTCTACAGCTACTGACTCAGCCTGACTAACTCGAGCAAGATCATTTCTCATCAAATCAACAATCATCAAATTTTCAGCTCGCTCTTTTTCATTGCTTCGAAGCTCCTCCGCAATTTTCAGGTCTAGATCATGATTTGTGTTTCGGGGGCGGGTTCCTTTGATTGGTTTGGTGGTTAGTTTGTTGCTTTCGGAAAGCTGAAGAAACAACTCAGGAGATGAACTCACGAGAGCAGTGTCCCCCAATTTCAAATAGGCCGAATAGGGCGCTGAGTTTTGCTGCCGGAGTTCTAAAAAAACAGCCAGCGGATGAGCTTCGGTATCAATTTCCAATTCGTTGGTGAGGCAAAGTTGATAGACGTCTCCCGCTGCAATATGAGCAAGCACTTTATGAATGCGTTCGATGTAGTCGGTCTTACTGTGCCGAAGAGAAACCGCTTTAGGCTCCGGGATTGGGTTTTCGAGTTTAAAGCGAACCTGTTCACCGCCGACCAAAGCCAGACGCAGATAAGCAGCGTGCTGCCAGGCGAAAAAATCTCTCTCGCTTTCAACATCTGCGACGAAAATTAGTTTTCGACGAAGGTGATCAAAGTAAATTGCCCGATCTACTCGAATCCAACTGCCGCTGCCCTCGAAGGCCATGAAGCCGACGGTGCCACCCAGGAAAGGCAAATCTAAGCCCGCTAAATCAGCCGGCAGCGACCTCGTTTCGCTACCCGGAAAATTTGCCTCCGAAGAGATCTTTTCACCGGATCCCATAAAGGTGAGCGGTCGAGTCGGTGAATGCTCGCGATCAAACCAAAAGCTGTTTTTTGACTTTTCAAAAAACTGAATAAAAGCATCGGCAGGATCAACCCATCCGTTTAATTCAGCAGTGAAGATAGTCAATTTGTCTTTCCGTTTTTGGTGCGATTCGCATCTGGTAATCAACCTCATCTAGATTAGAGCCACCGAGAGTGAGGGATTCGAAGTGGAGTTCGGAAAGTTCTTTAGGTTTGAAGACGGGGGCCTGATGCCTATCGCCAATCCTGAACTTGAAATCCCTTTTATTGCAGTTGATTCGTGGTTGGTCGAAGACGGTTTTAGCAGATCTCTCGATGCACATTTTGAAAGATTTTCAGACTGGGCAAAATCTGTTTGCTCAGAGCCTGAAATGAAAACCTTCTTAGATTTGGTTCGTGCAGTAATTCCTCGATCTGGTCGCTGGTTTCCGAGAGTCGAAGCACACGCCAACAGCGACACTCCCCTGCACTTTCGACTTCGCGAGGCACCAGCGCAACTGGGCGAAGCCAGACTTTGGACCTATGAATTGCCAGACCCGAGGTCTTCTCCGCTGGTTAAGGGGCCCGATCTACAACTCTGTATGCAACTTAGAAGAAGAGCTCAGCTCAACGGCGCTGACGAAGCGGTAATCCTCGATTCAAATGGATTCATCTGTGAGGGAGCTCTTAGTGCAATTGTCTGGTGGCGCGGTGATGTGCTCTGTGCCCCCGATAATCAGACCCCGTGGCTAGACAGCATTACCCGTCGTGAGATTTTTTCAATTGCAGATTCAATGGGATTCAAAACCAGGTTAGAACACGTGAAGCCTGCCGATTTAGTAGATTGCGAAACCTGGATTCTAAGCTCTCTGCAGGGAATTCGCCCAGTCACAGACTGGCCGGCACTTGAAGCTCCTTTGGGGCAAATCGCCAAATATCCAAGTTTTGAAAAGCGTTTGCGTTTGCTGCGAAATAGCCTTGACTAAGGACTTCTTTTCACCCTGATTAGCCCGCGTCGTGCGAAGATTTACGGGTGAATGAAATTCTCGACTGGCTGTTAGGCACGGTTCAAAGTGTTGACCCGGTCTTGAGAAATTTTCTCGCCGGGTTGGCGATTTTTCTAGAAACCTCACTATTCGTCGGGCTTGTTATGCCTGGTGATTCGGTGGTCTTGGTTGCATCAACCGGAGTCTCTGAGTTCGCTGATTTTCTATTTCTATTGCTTGCCGTGCTGGTTGGTTCGGCAGCTGGAGAAAGCGTTGGTTTCGCTATAGGGCGGCTTTTTGGCAAACGCATTCGAGCCAGTCGTCTTGGGCAGAAAATTGGCGAGAAAAATTGGCAACTTG
Source organism: Actinomycetota bacterium (assembly GCA_041180285.1). Taxonomy (GTDB): domain Bacteria; phylum Actinomycetota; class Actinomycetes; order Actinomycetales; family Microbacteriaceae; genus Rhodoluna. Next base: position 16,420 of record JBEGRV010000017.1, on the reverse strand, counting down.
CTGACAGTTTTGTTCAGACCAGGGGTGGCATTGCCGTAGCTCTATCCCGTTTTATACCGGTTCTGCACTCGCTGGTGCCGGTAACCGCTGGTATGACAGCGATGCGCTATCGGACATTCTTTCGCTGGACTTTTGCAGCCTGTTTGGTCTGGACCTGCCTATACGTTGGCATTGGTTATGCGGCCAAAGGCGCCTACCAGTCGCTTTCGGATAATTTGAAGTTTGGCAGCCTGATATTCATCGGAATAATCGTGCTCTTTTTGATTTTTGCTCAGTTTGCCAAAAAGAAGCTTTCAAAAACAGCCTTACGTTTGGCTGAAGAGGGCGAGGCGGCGCGAGCTGCCGTTGCCGGTGGTGAATTGATCTCCGATGAAGGTCCCAAATAATGTGCGGTCGTTTTGTTGTGGCCAAGACTATTGGTGAAATTCTCACTATTTTTGAGGCGGATGAAATTGTCGGCGATCATCCAAAGCCGAGCTTTAATGTAGCCCCAACTCAACCAATTTCAATTTTGGTTGATCGCTCTTTTGAAAAGGATGAAGCAGGTGTTCCAATTGGCGAGTTATCGCGAGAGCTGCATGTAGCGCGTTGGGGTCTGGTCCCCCGCTGGTCGAAGGGGCCGAATGATGGTGCCCCACTCATCAATGGTCGTATTGAATCGATTTTAGAAAAGCCTTCTTTCAAGGATGCTGCGGTGCGCAGGCGCTGCGTAATTCCAGCCTCTGGCTATTACGAGTGGCACATTAACGATGACGGCACCAAGCAGCCTTTTTACATCAATGCTGGATCTGATGGGATGTTTGCTTTCGCCGGGCTCTATGAATGGTGGCTGAACCCGGATAAGCCAAACGATAGCCCCGACCGCTGGCTGCTTTCGGCGACCACTTTGACTAAAGATTCGGCTCCAGAGCTCAGCCATATTCATGACCGCAACCCGGTGCTACTAACCCCAGATACTTTCGAGGCCTGGCTTGACCCATTGCTTGAAGGTGATCTTGAGTTGATGCACGAGGTTGCCCAAGGTTCTGATTTGGTTGCTTGCGAAGCTGAGTTTTACAAGGTTGACCAGGCTGTCGGTAAGGTCAGCAACAACTCGGCCGAGCTAATTCGCCCGATTTAGATTCTTCGCTTGAGGCTAACTTAACTTCTCAATTTGCTTTGTCAGAGCAAAGTCATACACTCTTAACATTCGAACATTTGTTCGAATAAAGATTTGTTTTGACTGAGGGGTCGAAATGCTGCAAATCAGCAATAATGTGGTGGTTTCGCTAAACCGCAACGGTGAGCCAATCGGTTTTGTCTGCCAAAATCAGCGCTATCAGGTGAAGCAAAAACCAAGACGTTGGTTTGGTCGCAAAGAGTGGTGGCAAGAACTAACCGGAGCAGCCAAAGGAATTGGCGCCAGCGCAATTGAGCTAACCATTTGGCAGGTGGTGGCACAATCATCCACCGGTGAAATCGAAAAATTTGAGTTAATTCACGATGAATGGGCTGGCCGCTGGCTCGGAGTAAGCCTTAACCAATGAAATGGTCGACTTTACTCATCTAAACGTAAGCTCGGCATACTCTGGTCACTACGGGGTCAATCGTCCTGAATTATTGGCTGAAGCTGCCAGTTCACTTGGCTACCAAGCTTTAGCCGTCACCGATCGTGACGGGCTTTATGGTGCCGTAAAGCACATTTCAGCTTGCCTTCACTTCGGAATCGCTCCGATTGTTGGGGTCAATTTAGAAGTGCTTGATGAAGCAGGCGTTTCAATTGGCCGAGTAACTCTGCTCTGCCACGGCAATAACCAAGGCCTGGGCTGGAAAAAACTTTGTCAAGCCATCTCGATTGCGCACAGTAATCGCAAAAAAACACGCTCTGCGGCCATTACTCGAAGCCAAATAGCGGAAATTATCGGAGAAGATGGCGGCCTGACGGTTTTACTCGGCGGCGACAGCAACATTGGCGAGCTCAGCCTCAACAGCCGTGAACTAACGGTGCGTGAGTTACTCAAGTGGCTCAAGCCGTTTAGGGCGAAAAGTAGCTTAGCTATTGAAATAGTTAGCCAACTGACCAAGCCAGGCACCAAATATTCAACCGATCAGGCCAGACGTCTGCTAAATCTAGCTGATCAACTGGGGTTGCCCGCAGTGCTAACCAACGCGGTCAGGTACATCGAGCCCGATGACGCCCTAACCGCAGATGTCTTAGATTCAGCACGTCATCTTGAACCGCTAGGCGCCTTCGAGCCGCAACCGAACGCACAGGCGTGGCTCAAACCTCAGGCAGCTATGGAACAAATTGCTGAAGAGATAACTGAAGACCGCTCGAGAGCGAGCGAATTATTAGCGAGTACCGCCAAATTGGCTAGACAGTGCTCCTTAGATCCACCTTCAGATTGCGGCTGGGGTAAACCAAAAACACCAGAAAAAGAACTACTGGGTATTAGCGGAAACCCTTTTGAAGTGCTCTGGCAAAAAGCACACTCCGCCTTGAACTGGCGCTATCCGGGGGCAACTGAGAAAACTCTCCTGAGCGCGAAGCATCGACTGGGTCAAGAGCTAATCACAATCAACCAGCTAAATTTTGCAACCTATTTCCTTACCGTTGCTGACGTTGCACAAATGATTAGAGACATGAACATTCGATTAGCAGCCCGAGGTTCTGGCGCAGGTTCACTGGTGAATTTTTTACTTGGCATAAGTAGCGTTGACCCGATTGAGCACAATCTACTGTTTGAGCGCTTTCTAAGCACTGAGCGATCTTCGCTGCCCGATATCGACATCGATGTTGAATCGGCCCGAAGGCACGATATTTATCGATCAATTTTTAGAAGGTATGGCTCAGACCGAGTGACCCTGCTGTCTATGCAAAGCACTTACCGAGGCCGAGGCGCAATGAGAGATTCAGCTGCGGCTCTTGGTCTATCCGATGAAGAGATAGAACAAATTGCAAAAAACATGTGGAGATTCAGTGCTAGAAGTTTTCGAAGCGCATTAGGGAGCAAGCCTGAATTAGCCGAGTTTGCAGAACAGGTAAGCCTGGATCGCAAAAAGAATTTGCTAGTAGACATGACCGAACGGCTAGATCGAATTCCTCGCCACATTTCCATGCATCCGTGCGGAGTGATTCTTGGCGACACCAGCTTATTAAGCCTCACCCCGGTAGAACCGAGCGGAATCGGCTTACCCATGAGTCAATTTGATAAAGACGACATGGACCCGATGGGCATGCTAAAACTCGATGTGCTTGGGGTTCGCATGCAGAGCGCAATGGCATATGCGGTTGCTGAAATCGAAAGAATTCATGGGACAAAAATTGATTTGGATGCCATCCCTAAAGATGATCCGGCCACCTTCAAACAAATAAGGACCACAAATACCCTCGGCATCTTTCAAATTGAAAGCCCTGGGCAACGTGAACTTACAGGAAAGCACCAACCCACTGAATTCAATGACCTGACCATTCAAATTTCACTATTCAGGCCCGGGCCAATGAAGGGCAACATGATTGCGCCTTATCTTGATGGTAGGCACGGCTTTAAAAAACCAGAATATTTACACCCAGATCTAGAGCCAATCCTTAGAGAAACCTACGGCATCGTAATTTTTCACGAACACGTATTAAGAATTTTGAACAAAATGATCGGATGTTCACTCGCTCGAGCAGATGAACTACGTCGATCATTAGAAAAACCCAGGTCAAAAGAGCAGATTGAGCAGCTTTTTCGAACTGAATCAGCAGCCCGCGGCTATTCACCAGAGGTAATTGAAAGAGTATGGCAAATACTTTCCGGCTTCAGCAGCTTTGGCTTTTGCAAAGCACACGGAGCTGCGTTTGCCTTACCCACCTATCAGAGCGCCTGGCTCAAAACTCACTTCCCTACCGAATTCATGGCGGGGCTGTTTACCCATGATCCTGGAATGTACCCCCGTAGGCTACTGCTGGCTGAAGCCCGCCGATTAGGCGTCAAAATTTTGCCGATTGACATCAACGAAAGCAGTCGTGAATACAGGGTGGTTATGGCGGAAAGAAAAACCATCTCCCCGAGTGAGCCCGATGTAGGAATTCGACTTGCACTCAATGAGATACGTTCGGTCAGCGAAGCTGAACTGGAGAGAATATTTAAGAACCAGCCTTTTGAAAACCTCACCGACTTTTACCTTCGGGCAAAACCGAATCGACGCACTTTTGAGCACTTAGCCCTGATCGGAGCTTTTGATTCAATTTCTCCGGGCAGCAACAGGGGTGAAATTTTGGCCAGGGTAAAACAGCTGAATGCCGTAAAGCGTAAGCCGCTAAATGAAACAAATCTGACACTTGATTTTGAGCTACTTGAACAATATCCAGACGACACTGAAGAGCTATCTCGAGAAGAAAAGTTGGAATCTGAGTTGAAAATCACCAAATTAGATTTGAGCGAACACCTGATTGAACAATTCAGACCAATGCTAGACGAGCTTGGCGTCGTACGCTCAGACGAATTGGTTCAACTTAGAAACAAAACTGATGTGTTGGTTGCTGGAGTGCGAGTGGCAACTCAAACTCCGCCGATGCGATCAGGGAAAAGAGTGGTCTTCATAACCCTAGATGATGGCTTTGGCTGTAGCGATGCGACATTTTTCGATGAAGCTCAACAAAGGGCTAGCTCAATCATGTTTAATCAACGGTTGCTATTGATAGCTGGAAAAACCAGAAGAACCGGAGTCAAGGGCGTCTCGATCATGGCCGAAAATGCATGGGATCTACAGCAACTATGGAGAAATTTTAAGAATAAAAAGAACCCCCTGGCCTAAACCAAGGGGCTCTCTTTCAACACAGGTCGAGCAGTAGGAGGCTTTTAGTCCTGGTTGAAAATGGCTAGCAGTCGAATAATCTCGACGTATAGCCAAATCAAAGATGCAGTCAAACCGAAAGCTGCACGCCACTCGTTTTCGACCGGCAAACCCTCACGAGAGCCAACCACAACTGCTTCAAAATCAAGATTCAAGGTGAAGGCTGCAAGACCAACACCCACCAGTGCTACTAGCCAACCAAATCCGGTTGAATAAATTCCCGAGCCCGCGATGAGCGAAAAACCAAGGTTCACGAGAGCAAAAACACCATAGCCAATTAGAGCGAAAGTCATCACTCGAGTGAACCGAGCGTTGACCTTGATCCAGCCAAAACGATATGCGGCAAACATAGACCCAGCAGTAGCAAAAGTTGCCAAAACTGCACTCTGCACGATACCCGGGTAGGCAGCCTCAAGTACTGAGCTGATACCGCCTAGAAAAACACCTTGGGCAGCAGCATAGGCAACGATCACTCCAGGTCTGACTTTCTTACCAAACGAAGCCCATAGGCCAAGACCCAGGCCGACGAACATAGCTGGCATCAATAAAGCAGTTAGCCCCAAAAACCAGGTGGCGCCAGCAGTCGCCAGCACGACCAAGAACAAACCGAAAACCTTGCCGGCTGTTCCTTCGACCGTCATTTTTGCGGTTGATGTGATTCGGCTAAATTCAGCGTCGATGCGCTCTTGAGGAATTTGCTCAACTCCGGTCTGAAGCGCTCGGTTAAACACAGGGTTATGTGAAATAGCCATTGATTACCTTCCTGATTGGAATGAATTTTGCGTCAGTCTATGCAAGTTGTCTGTTAATTTCCTGAACGTGTGCATTAGCGATGATGTGCCCGCCAGCGTGCTCGAAATACTTGACCGAGGCACCCAATGAAGTAAATTCTTCAACCATTGCTTCCGTAGCGGCCGGCGGAGAATAGGAATCGCGCGCCCCGTTGGCAATCCATATTCGCTTGCCAGTTAGGTCAGGCGAAAATGGTCGATTGCGAAAGGTTTTGGTCGTGCCGAATGCGATAACTCCGGCCAATAATTCTGGAAAGGCTAACAACAACCCGCCCGCCGCGTTGGCACCATTAGAAAAGCCAACCGCGTAGGCCCTGGAGACGTCAAATGAATACTCGTTCGATGCCCAAGCTATGAAAGCTGCGAGCTTGTTTATTTGCGCAATCACATGATCTTCATCTGTTTTACCGTCCGGTTCAAAAACGAAATGTCTGACCATTCCGTCCCGGATAACGTTGCCGCGAATCGATAATAAATTTGCCTGCGGGTCTAGCTCGCTACCTAGATCAAGCAAATCAAATTCATCCGCACCAGTACCGTGCAACAGGATCAGAGTTTTTGCGTCTGCAGAATTCTTGATCGGTCGCCAGATGTGAGCTCGAGGGTGAGTAAAGTGTGCCAAACCCTAGTTAGCCTTGGCCTCAAACTCAGCCATAATGGCTTCAGTCGCTGAAGAGCCCGATCGCGATACACCTGCATCAATGAAATCTATTAGTTGGTCTAGCGATCTAACTCCACCCGAAGATTTCACCTTGAGGCGATCACCAACAGTCTTTTTCATCAAATTAATGTGTTCGAGAGTGGCTCCGGCTGAGGCGAATCCGGTAGAAGTCTTGACGTAATCAGCTCCGGCATTTTCAGCAATTTGGCATGCCCGTTCAATCTGAGTGAGATCTAGAAATGCGGTCTCGAAAATGACTTTTAGTGAAACAGATTTTGAATGCGCAGCTTCAGCAACCGCCCTGATATCCGATTCAACCAGGGAGTAATCCCCAGACAACATCGCAGCTACGTTCATCACCATGTCAACTTCTTGAGCTCCGTTGTGAATTGCGTCTAAGGTCTCAAAAACCTTGACCGACGTGGTTGAACTGCCGTGAGGGAAGCCGATCACGGTACAAACGGCGACACCCGAACCTGCTAGCAGGCTGGAAGCACGGGCAACATCCGTGGGCCGAATGCAAAGAGAAGCGGTCTGAAATTTCAGAGCAACCCTAGCGCCCTCGTCAACATCCGCATATTTGTGATCGGGCTTGAGAATTGAATGATCAATTACGCCAGCGATTTGTTCCTGGGTGTAACCACGGTATGTTTTAGCCATATTTTCAGTCTATGTTTTATTTATGCGCTTTTTGGTCAAGGTGAAACCGGGTTCCAGAAAGGGCCCGTTGATTGAGGTAAGTGGGGAAGGCGAACTCATCGCTTTTCTTCGTGAACGACCAATCGATGGAGCCGCGAATGAGGCCTTGATCGAGCTTTTAGCCAAACATTATTCGGTAAAGAAAAACCAGGTGAGAATCGAATCTGGCTTCGCAGGCAGAACAAAGCGCGTAGCCATCGATTAAAGAAAAAACTCACCGAAGTGAGTTTTTGTGGACCTGAGGGGACTTGAACCCCTGACCCCCTGCATGCCATGCAGGTGCGCTACCAGCTGCGCCACAGGCCCGAAGTTGCATTCGCAACCTGAGTTAGTTTACACGAAATTGTCTGGCTCTAAACCAGGTCCAGTTTCACCACCGGGCAGTCTTTCCAGAGCCGCTCCAACGAATAGTGCATGCGCTCTTCCTCATGCATGACATGGACAACCAGGTCGCCAAAGTCCATTAGCACCCAGCGCCCCTGAGGCTTACCTTCAATGCGTCTAAGTTTTACACCTGTTTCAAACAGCGCCTCTTCGATACCGTCGGAAATTGCCGACACCTGACGTTCATTTCTGCCTGAAACCAGAAGAAATATGTCTGCAAGTGGCATTGGCTCACTCACATCTAAAGCGACAATGTTTTCAGCAACTTTGTCTAGAGCAGCCTGCGCAGCAAGCTGAGTAAGTTGAATTGATTGTGAAGAAGCGGTCACTAAGTTCCTAATCAGTTGAAGAGTTCGAAGTAGTAGGCGGCCAACAAACCTCCGGCCATCAAAAAGGTTGCAAGAGCGAGCATAAGGGCACGAAGTCGTTTTGAATGGTACTTAGCTTTTTTAGGTTTGACCTCAAGGTTGTCGAAAAACTGCTCATACTCGAAAGTTCTTTTTTGCTCTGCCGGTTGGGCCTTAACGACTACCTCAACGACATCCGTCTGAAAACTCACTAGTTTTTCCGATGAAGAAGAATTTTCAGGTAAAGCATTACTCGATTGAGGTGAATTCTCATCGAGCTCTTCGGTTAGATCTGCTGAATTCGAGGGTGAGCCCTCATCGTTGTTTTCGGCTCTTTTGGTTTCGGCAAGAATTTGATGCTGCGAGGTCAGTGGCTCTTCGGAACCAGATAGCAGTGGGTCATATGCTGAGCTCTGTGGTACCGGCTCGACAGTCAACTCGGAATTTAGTTCAATCTGGTTTTCTATGGGCTCGCCACCTTGAGCTGCCCTGCGCTCTGCAGCAATTCGCTCACGTCGTGACATGTACTGCTCGGTCACTCAGACTCCCCCGAATAAAGATTATGTTTCTCTATGTATTGAACTACCTCAGGCGTCAAATCTGAGTTAGGGAAACTGCCTTTAGCAATTTTTTTTCTGATTTCAGTAGATGAAACATCAATCTGAGGTCGACTAAGCCAAATAGCCGAAGCATCATATGGAGCCAAATCTTCGATTGGCTGGTTTCTTGGGTAGACAACAAACTTTGCCAGATTTTTAATCTCGTTTGAACGGTGCCAGCTGGAGATGCCCAGATAAGCATCTGACCCGAGGATAAAAAATAACTCAGCAGACGGATGTTGGGCTTTTAGCTGCTCCAAAGTATCAATCGAATAGCTTGGGCCACCGCGTTCAATCTCAATTGCTGAAACTTCAAAGCCAGGTAAATTTTGGATGGCAAGCTCGACCATTTTTAGGCGATGCCGCGGCGGTGTTCCCACAGTTTTCTGGTAAGAATCGTGGGTGGGCACAAAAATGACTCGATCCAGTGAAAGTTGCCCTTTGGCAGCCAATGCCAACTCAATGTGGCCTTGATGAATCGGATCGAAAGTTCCACCTAGAATGCCAATTTTTTCAATTGACATTATTAGTGCTGGTGGCTGTTGTTCGCCTTGTGATCGTGACGGTTAGCTACGTCTCGGTATGACCAGGTAATCAAGCCCAACAGAATAAAGACACCCATTGCAATTACTCCGAAAACCACCGCGGGGAATGGCAGTTGAACGTAGGCCTCGTGGCCGCCCTCGGCCGCGCTCGCAATAATTTGCTTCATTTTTCTCCTAAGAACTACTACAAGAATAACCTAGGCGCGAACCTGACCAGCGCCACGAACCAACCATTTTGTTGAAGTTAGTTCCGCAAGACCCATTGGTCCACGAGCGTGTAGTTTTTGAGTTGAAATTCCGACCTCAGCTCCAAAACCAAATTCACCACCATCGGTGAATCTAGTTGAGGCATTGACCATAACGGTTGACGCGTCTACTTCCGCTAAAAACCGCTCGGCGTTAGTCACGTCTTCGGTGATAATCGACTCGGTGTGCTTGGTCGAGTGCACTGCAATGTGTGCGAGCGCTTCATCTATTGATTCGACCACTTTTACCGACAAATCAAGGTCATGCCACTCGGTGAAGTAGTCAGACTCTAGGGCCGGAATGGTCGCGAAAAATGACTTTTGGGTTATCTCATCACCGTGGATCTTTACTCCACTCTCTGCCAAACGATCAAGTATCACCGGCAAATGGGTCTCGACGGCATTCTTATGAATCAGCAATGTCTCAACGGCATTGCAAACGCTAGGGCGCTGAACCTTCGCGTTGAACACAATTTCTGTTGCCCAGTCAAGGCGAGCGGTCTCATCGATGAAGATGTGGACGACTCCGTCTCCAGTCTGAATAACTGGCACTTTGGCTTCTGAGACAACCTGTCGAATCAGCCCCGCACCACCTCGAGGAATCAAGACGTCAATTTGCCCCACAGCGCGCATCATCTCGAGGCCGCCCTCTCGACCAAATTCATCGACGGTTTGAACACTGTCGGGCTTCAGTTCAGCGGTTTCTAATGCATCTTGCAGCAGTTGCACCAAAACTCGATTGGTTTGCTCGGCTGCCGATCCGCCTCGCAACACGACGGCATTTCCGCTCTTGATTGCCAGAGTTGCAATGTCAATGGTCACGTTTGGCCGGGCTTCGTAAATAACTCCGACCACGCCCAGTGGAACTCTGATTTGAGTGAGCTTGAGTGCGTTTGGCAAGCTCATGCCTCGAATTACTTCACCAATTGGGTCTGGCAAAGTAACTATTTTTCTGGCGGCTTCGGAAATCGCTTGGATACGAGCTTCAGTAAGCCTCAAACGATCTAGAAGGCTCTCAGATGTGCCGTTGGCTGTTTCTCGTTCGACGTCTGCGAGGTTGGCTTTCAGAATTTCGGATGTCCTCGCCAGTAGCAAGTCAGCAGTGTTTTCGATTGCTTTGTTCTTCTGATTGGTGCTTGCCTGAGCCAACGACGCTGAAGCAGCCTTAGCCATTCCAATCTTCTCGAGAGCAGTTTGCATGTTAGCTCCTTACCTGAAACCAAGTTCCGACATCACTGCCGTTTAGTGCCTTATCCACATTGTCAGTGCTGGTTAGCAACACTGGAATTCCGGCTGAGTTCGCCACTTTAGCAGCGCCAACCTTAGTCACAGCCCCGCCGGTTCCAACCGAAGTCGAACTACCGCCAATTTCTATTTGCCCTAACTCTTCCGGGGAGACAATTGACTCGATACGGTAGGCGCCCGGAACCGTAGGTGGAACGTTGTATAGAGCATCAACATCACTCAGCAAAATTAGGGCATCTGCCTCTACCAGAACGGCAACCAGAGCAGCTAGACGATCGTTGTCACCGAACCGAATTTCAGCAGTAGCAACGGTATCGTTTTCATTTACGATCGGCACAACCCTAAGACCCAGCAACTTCTCGATAGCCGATCTGGCATTACTGCGAGTTTCGTCATTTTCTAGGTCTCCGGAGGTGAGCAAAACCTGACCGGCAATTAGATCAAACCGTTCCAGAGAGGTTTGGTATCGAGCTATCAATCGACTTTGACCCACCGCTGCAAGAGCCTGCGCCGAGGCTAAATCATCTGGTCGACTGGTCAGATTAAACAAGGGAAGCGCAGTTGCGATTGCTCCAGAAGAGACCAAAATAACTTCTGTTCCGCGAGCGATTGAAGCCGAAATGGCCGAGACTAAATCATCTATTTTTGCGGTGTTCGCTCCGGTAATTGAAGACGAACCAACCTTGACCACCAAACGTTTGGCGCTCTTTAGCTCTGCTCGTGAATTCAACATCAGCTTTAGTCTTCCTCGTCAGTCCAAATTCCGGCAAGTCCTTCTTGCCTCAGCTCTTCTCTGGCTCGCTCTTTCGCGTCCATACGTTCTTTATATTCGACACGTCGCTCTTTTGTGGTGCGACGATCATTCGTATCAAGCCTGGCATCGGTTCCGCGCGGACCGGTCAAAAGCTCCGCAGTAGAACTAATTGTTGGCTCCCAATCGAACACAACACCATCTCCATGGCCAATCACCACAGTCGAACCGGCCTTGGCGCCGGCTTTGAAGAGAGCTTCTTCGATGCCTATTTTGGCTAGGCGATCTGCCAGGTAACCGACAGCTTCTTCATTCGAGAATTGAGTTTGCGCAACCCATCGTTCTGGCTTGGCACCAACGATTCTGAATACCGGTTCGTCTCCCCACATCTCTCGCTTGATCTCGAATTTACCCTCATCGCGTCGAGCCTGCATGAGCTGAATTCTGGGCTTTGCCGGAACATTCGACTTGTCTTTTCTAGCCTGCTCGACCAGCTCAGCAAGTGCGAAATTAAGCTCTTTCAGACCAATGTGCGCCGCTGCCGAGATAACAAAGACTCGATAACCCCTGGCCTCTAGATCGGGCTTAACGAATTCGGCAAGCTCAAGAGCATCAGGCATGTCTGCCTTATTTAGAGCAATTAGCTGCGGGCGTTCAGTGAGCTTTATCTCGCCCTCGGGAACCTGATATGCATCAAGCTCTTTCAAGATTTTGTCGAGGTCAGAAATCGGGTCGCGATTTGGTTCAAGTGTTGCACAATCGATCACGTGTAGAAGTGCTGCACAGCGTTCAACATGCCTGAGGAACTGCAACCCAAGGCCCCTACCCTCGCTTGCACCCTCGATTAGCCCCGGAACATCCGCAATTGTGTAACGAGTGTTACCTGCCTGCACAACACCCAAATTTGGATGCAGTGTCGTGAACGGATAATCGGCAATTTTTGGACGGGCAGCGCTCATCGCCGCGATCAGCGAAGATTTTCCGGCGCTGGGGTATCCAACCAAAGCAACATCAGCAACCGTCTTGAGCTCGAGAATGATGTCTCCGCGCCAGCCCGGGACTCCGAGCAGCGCAAAACCAGGAGCTTTGCGCTTGCGGCTAGCTAGAGCGGCATTGCCTAGGCCCCCAACGCCACCCTCGGCCACCAACAACTCCATGCCCGGCTCGTCAAGATCTGCGATGAACTTTCCGGTGGCACTCTTTACTACCGTTCCGACGGGAACTGGAAGTTGCACATCGCCGCCATGGTGACCGTTTCTAAAATCTCCGGCACCGTCACCACCGTCTTCACCGTGGCGGTGAGGATGAAAGTGATAGTCAAGCAAGGTTGTCACCGAAGGATCAGCGATCAGCGAAATACTTCCGCCTTTACCGCCATCGGCCCCATCGGGACCACCCAACGGCTTGAACTTTTCACGGTGAACCGATACGCATCCGTCGCCACCGTCACCTGCGCGCAGATGCAGGGTCACCTGATCAACGAATGAGACCAATTGTTTTACCTCTGCTTGAAAAAAATGAAAGGCGAGCCGACTGGCTCGCCTTTCCGAAGTTTGATTTGCTTAAGCTTCGACGTTTACCACGCGACGGCCAGCTTTGGTTCCGAAAGAAACCGAACCGGCGGCTAGAGCGAACAAAGTGTCGTCTTTGCCGCGGCCAACGTTTGCACCCGGGTGGAAGTGGGTTCCGCGCTGACGAACAAGAATCTCGCCTGCGTTCACTTCTTGACCTGCGTAGCGCTTAACGCCTAGACGCTGTGCGTTTGAGTCACGACCGTTACGAGTCGAACTAACACCCTTTTTACTTGCCATTTGTTCTCAGCCCCTACTTAATCTCGGTGACTTTGACACGGGTTAGTTCGGCACGGAAACCCATGCGCTTCTTGTAACCGGTCTTGTTCTTGTATTTCTGGATGACGATTTTTGGGCCACGGAGGTCTTCTAGAACCTCTGCAGTTACCTTAACCTTGGCCAACGCTGAAGCGTCGGTGGTGATTTTGTCACCGTCTACCAGCAAAAGTGCTGGAAGCTGAATTTTGCCATTGGCATCGCTCTTAACACGGTCAAGAGTCACGATGGTGCCAACCGACACCTTCTCTTGGCGACCGCCTGCGCGGACAACTGCGTAAACCACAGATCTACCCTTTGTTCGAAAAGTCTTATTTGGTACATAGGCGCGATACGCGCAACGAGGATTTAGTCTACATCGCAAACCCAGGTACGGTCAAACCTATTTGCCCTGAATTTGCTACTAATTTTCTCCAGGGGCGCTTGCCTTAGCCGTCACACGACGAGACTTCCGCCTACCTTCTCCTGGACCTTTGGGTTCAGGGAGAGCCTCAAGAACTGCGGAAAGAAGTTTTTCAGCTTCGGCCGGTTCTGCAGAGCTTGATTCTTCTGCCAATTTGACTGCTGCCAGCGGAATTGGAGACGGTTCGCCAGCCGCCTCATGAGCCTTGGCAGCCGAAGCAGCAATCTGCGTGATTACCGAGTTCAATTCGACAGCGCGTTCGGGGGTTACCACTTTCGCAACCTCAGGCTTCTGGTTGCGCTTGCGGTCTTTTTCGCGACCCTTCGCAGCCTTCGGCTCTTCACTGTGATGTTTGGTCCGCATGATCGGCTCGTGATGAACAATCACACCTCTCGAGGCACACGCCTCACAGGGTTCGCTAAAGGCCTCGAGAAGACCCAATCCAAGCTTTTTGCGAGTCATTTGAACCAAGCCCAGGGAGGTGACTTCCGCAACCTGGTGCTTAGTTCGATCTCGAGAAAGACATTCGATTAATCGACGCAAAACCAGTTCCCTATTGGATTCGAGAACCATGTCGATAAAGTCGACGACAATGATGCCCCCAATATCGCGCAACCTAAGCTGTCGAACAATTTCTTCGGCAGCTTCAAGGTTGTTCTTGGTAACCGTCTCCTCGAGATTTCCACCTGAGCCAACGAATTTTCCGGTGTTGACGTCGACGACAGTCATTGCTTCGGTGCGGTCGATAACCAAGGATCCACCCGAAGGTAGGTAGACCTTACGGTCAAGTGCTTTGGCAATTTGCTCACCTACCCGATAGGTGTCAAAGATGTCTTTCTCGCCGTCGTATTTTTCAACTCGCTCGAGTAAATCAGGGGCAACAGAGCGCAAATACTCTTCAATCACCTCGCGGGCATCGTCGCCAGAAATAATCATCCGTTGGAAATCTTCGTTGAAGACGTCTCGAACAATCTTGACCAGAAGGTCTGGCTCGCTGTGAAGCAGAGCAGGCGCCTGACCTTTTTCTACTTTCTGACTGATCTCTTCCCACTGCTGTTGCAAACGCTGAACGTCGAGAGTCAATTGTTCTTCAGTTGCGCCTTCGGCCGCTGTTCTAACAATTACTCCGGCATCTTCCGGAAGAATCTCTTTGAGAATCTTTTTGAGGCGTGCGCGCTCAGAATCTGGAAGCTTGCGGGAAATTCCGTTCATCGATCCGTTTGGAACATAAACCAGATAGCGCCCCGGAAGTGAAACCTGCGAGGTCAGTCTCGCGCCCTTCTGCCCAACTGGATCTTTCGTAACCTGCACCAAAACCTGATCGCCAGACTTGAGAGCCAACTCGATGCGTCGGGGTTGGTTGCCAGTTTCGGCTAATTCCCAGTCAACCTCGCCCGAATAAAGTACGGCGTTGCGACCTCTTCCGATATCAACAAAAGCCGCTTCCATTGAGGGCAAGACATTTTGAACCTTACCCAGGTAAACATTGCCAATTAGAGAAGCCTCTGCCGCTTTGGCGACATAGTGCTCGACGAGAACATTGTCTTCCAGCACGCCAATTTGAATTTTTCCGTCCTTGGAGCGAACCACCATCGACCGGTCTACGGCTTCTCGACGGGCCAGAAATTCTGACTCAGTAATTACAGTGCGACGGCGGCCTGCGTCGCGACCATCGCGGCGTCGCTGCTTTTTAGCTTCCAGCCGAGTGGAACCTTTGACTTTCTGAGGCTCATTGGAAGGCTCTTTTGGCTCGCGAGGTGTTCGCACCTTCACCACAGTGTTGGGGGCGACCTCTTTTGTATCAAGTTCTTCGCCAGCACGACGTCTTGACCTTCTACGCAAATGTGATTCGGAGGGCTCATCTACCAAAACTCCGCGTTTTGAGTCAACCACCGGAGTAGGCAGGTCTGGCGCCATAAACATGAGCGAGGTAGCAGAAAATACCGGTGCTGCCGCAACACTGGAAGCCGGTGCGGCCTCTTCATTTTTAGATCTCGAACGTGAAGCCTTTGCCTTTGGTTTTACTGCTGCCTCAACAGGAATTTCTGGGCTCTCTGATTCAACTGCCGCGCTTTTCTTCGCTGCTGGTTTTCGGGTTGTGGTTTTTTTCAAAACCGTCGAATTGGGTTCATCGGCCACAGTGGACTTTTTGACCCTGGCTGGCCTCGCCGCTTTTTCTTTTGACTCAACCGAATCTTTAGTTTCTTTTTTCTTCACCATTTCTGGTGCACTCCAAGCCGCCTAAGCTAGGCCACACTCACCAGCCCTATGGCAAAATCTGTGTGCTCTACAGCACGAAACCTAAATTGCAAGCAACTACTTTCGAACTACTGCCTTTGACCGGTCTTACGCTTTGCGTTCTTCGTTCTTGCTAAACCTTTAGTCGTGGCGGGTGTGGCCGCTGCACAACTGCTCCCAGTATGCCACCTCGTCGGGATAATTGCTAGCGAATCGCGTGTGATACTGGAGGGGTGAGCTCAACGAAGGTATTTATAGCGGCACCAAAAAGTTATGCCTGGCTGCTAATCGTGGCCGGCCTTCTAGGTTGGTACGCATCATTTTCACTAACCCTTGATCGACTCAAAGTGTTAGCCAATCCCGATTCAACACTGGGATGTGACATAGCCTCATTCATTTCATGTAAGTCTGTGATGCTCAGCGCCCAGGCTAAGTTATTCGGTTTTCCAAACCCTCTAATCGGAATTGCCGCGTTTGTTGCGCCAATTGCAGTAGGCGTTGCGATTCTGGCTGGGGCAAAATTTGCCAATTGGTTCTGGCAACTGTTTGCGCTGGGAAACACCTTGGGATTTGTCTTTGTGCTATGGCTATTCGATCAGGCAGTTTTCTACATCGGTGCACTTTGCCCATGGTGCATGGTGGCCTGGACAGGCATGATTCCTATTTTCTGGTCGACCCTGTTACTGGGAACTCGAGAAGGATTCATCCCGGTGCCTACCAGAGCCATAAATTTCTTTGTGGCCGCCTACGACTACCTGTGGCTCCCAATTGTCGCTACTTATTTAGCAATCGCCGCAACTATTGCGGTCAAATTTTGGCCGCTCTGGGTTAAATTTTTTGGCGG
>JBEGRV010000016.1:0-19703 GCA_041180285.1 Actinomycetota bacterium | reverse complement strand
CTTTGCTCAACGCGAGTGTCGATTCCCAGCGGAAATAGCACCGAAGCGCTTTCAACCATTGTTAGGTCGGCCTGTCGCACGGTGACCTCAGGGTCACGCAAACCCACGCCTTCTGGCAGTGAATCCAGTTGGATGGCAACGTCGTAGACACCCTTTTTAGGTACCTCGAGGCTCCAGGCTCCCTCGGGGTCGGTGCTGGCTTCACCCTCGAAGCCGTTGCCGGTAACCACGAGCCTGACGTTTTCAACGCCAACGCCTTCGTTCTTGACTTTGCCTTTGATGATTAGCGCGTTGCCCGATTCTGCAGGCTCGTCTCCATCCGCTGCTAACGCCGCAAGTGGGGCGAAAAGCATGGAGAAAAGGATGGCGAGTGAGCTGAGAATTAGTACGGTGCGCCTAAGTGGGCGTATGTTGAGCTGGATCAATCCAACCTCCGTCTCAGGGACGGCGCCGGATCGGCACCATCGCACTTTCGGTGAACGAATCTATCGCATTTTTGAGCGCAATTGTTTACCGACAGTTCAGGCTAACCGTCAATTGTTACGACTAGGTTTCGGTGCACACACAACGGCTAGAATTTAGGCACAGCATCTAATTTTGAGGGCACCCCAATGACGCAAAATGATCCGTTCGGCTTTGTCGGCCTAACTTACGACGACGTACTTCTTCTTCCTGGCGAATCTGACATCGTCCCCTCTGGAGTGAACACCAAAACTCGAGTGACTCGTCGCATCGAGATCAACATCCCGCTTATTTCTTCTGCCATGGACACAGTGACCGAAGCGCGTATGGCAATTGCCATGGCTCGTCAGGGTGGCATGGGTGTGCTGCACCGCAATCTCTCACTGGATCGACAGGCAGCAGAGGTCGACATGGTCAAGCGATCAGAAGCTGGCATGGTGACGCACCCGGTTACCACCCATCCCTTGGCAACTATTCAAGAGGTCGATGACCTCTGCGGCCGCTACCGTGTATCGGGCCTCCCGGTCGTTGATGAAGACGGCACCCTGGTTGGTATAGTGACCAACCGTGATATGCGTTTTGTGCTCGACGTGCAGCGCACCACCACCCTCGTTAAAGATGTAATGACGCCGGCTCCTCTTATTACTGCACCGGTTGGCTGCAAGCCTGAAGAAGCAATCGCTATTTTGGCTCAGCACCGAATTGAAAAACTTCCACTGATTGACGCCGCCGGAAAACTTCGCGGGCTAATCACCGTCAAAGATTTCGACAAGAGCGAGAAATACCCACTGGCCTCAAAAGACTCGAGTGGGCGACTGCTGGTTGCTGCTGCCGTTGGCGTTGGACAAGATGCCTGGGAGCGCTCAATGGCTCTAATTGACGCAGGTGTTGACGCACTAGTTGTTGACACCGCGCACGGCCACAACCGCGCTGTGCTCGAAATGATTGCCAAACTAAAGGCTGAGCCGTTTGCTAAAAACGTAGACATCATCGGCGGAAATGTTGCGACTTATGAAGGCGCAAAGGCTCTGGTTGACGCGGGGGTCGACGGTGTCAAGGTTGGTGTGGGCCCCGGCTCGATTTGCACCACCCGTGTGGTGGCTGGTGTGGGAGTTCCTCAGGTGACCGCGGTTTACCAAGCGTCACTCGCAGCAAAACCTGCTGGTGTTCCGGTCATCGCCGATGGCGGCCTGCAGTATTCCGGTGACATTGCAAAGGCCTTGGTTGCCGGCGCGAACACCGTCATGCTCGGTTCGCTGCTTGCCGGAACCGATGAGGCGCCGGGTGACATTACTTTCGTAGGCGGAAAACAGTTCAAGACCTACCGAGGCATGGGCTCGCTAGGTGCAATGCAGGGACGCGGCCAGGCTCAGTCATATTCGAAAGACCGCTACTTCCAGGATGACGTTTTGCGCGAAGACAAACTGGTTCCAGAAGGCATTGAAGGCCGAGTGCCTTACCGCGGTTCGGTCGCATCGGTTACTCACCAGTTGGTTGGTGGCCTTCGCGCTTCAATGGGATACGTCGGTGCCGAGACCATCCCGGTAATGCAAGAAAAAGGCAAGTTCGTTCGAATTACTGCAGCTGGGCTTCGTGAATCTCACCCTCACGACATTCAGATGACCGTCGAAGCACCTAACTACGGAACTCGCTAGAGCGCGGCGAAAAGAATCTGAGGGGAATCATGACTGAAATTGAGATTGGCCGCGGCAAACGTGGTACTCGCGCCTGGGCATTTGACGACATTGCGATCGTGCCGTCACGAAGAACTCGTGACCCCCAAGATGTTTCGACCAACTGGAAAATCGACGCATATGAATTTGCTCTTCCGGTATTGGGAGCACCAATGGACTCGGTGGTTTCACCTGAAACCGCAGTCGCCATTGGCAAGCTTGGCGGCCTTGGAGTAATAGACCTAGAAGGTCTCTGGACTCGCTACGAAGATCCAACCAAGCAGCTGGCCGAGATCGCCAATTTGCCAGCAAACGAAGCAACCAAGCGCATGCAGCAGATTTATGCAGAGCCAATCAAGCCCGAGTTGATTCGCGATCGAATTGCTCAGATTCGTGCAGCCGGTGTCACAGTTGCCGGAGCACTATCTCCGCAACGAGCTGCCGAGTTCAGCGACGTGGTCACTAAGGCAGGGGTAGACCTTTTTGTAATTCGTGGCACCAATGTTTCTGCCGAGCATGTCTCTAAAACCACACAGCCCCTCAATCTAAAAGAGTTCATCTACCGCTTAGATGTTCCGGTAATCGTTGGCGGTGCCTCTAACTACACATCGGCGCTGCACCTGATGCGCACCGGTGCTGCCGGTGTTTTGGTGGGTTTCGGCGGCGGAGCTGCTTCAACCACCCGCAAGGTGCTCGGAATTCACGCGCCGATGGCAACCGCTGTTGCAGATGTCGCTGGCGCTCGCCGCGATTACATGGATGAGTCTGGCGGACGTTACGTTCATGTGATCGCCGACGGCGGTCTCGGAACTTCGGGCGATATCGTAAAGGCAATAGCGGTTGGAGCTGACGCCGTAATGCTCGGGTCTGTTTTAGCTCGGGCCGAAGAGGCACCCGGTCGCGGCTGGCACTGGGGTCAAGAAGCATTCAACTCAACCCTTCCTCGCGGTAATCGCGTTCAGGTGGGTACTGCCGGCACCCTGGAAGAGATTTTGCTTGGCCCATCTTCTTCAGCCGAGGGAACTACAAACCTAATTGGCGCCCTGCGACGCGCAATGGCCACCACCGGCTACTCAGACGTAAAAGAATTTCAACGCGTCGAAGTTGTCGCCGCTCCGTATCACGCCTAGTCAACTCAGATGAGCGAAAAAGCCCCTTCCTTTTTCAAATTGGCGTTGAAGCCAAAGTGGATTGGGGCGCTACTGGTTTCGTTGATAGTTGCGGCAATATTTGCGGCACTCGGCCAGTGGCAGCTTGACCGAACTTTTACTAAAAACACAGCAGATGATGTGATGGTGCTCGGGCAAGACTTTGAGATTCAGCTCGAAAAAGCAGATGTATTTATAGTGAGTGGCCGCAAGCAGGGCGACACATTTGGCTACTGGTTGGTAAGCAACACCAGTGACTCGACCGGCTTGCATCGCCTAGTTGCTCTCGGCTGGCTACCAGATTTGACCTCTGCCGAAGCTGCCCGAACCGAGCTGATGAATTCAGTTTCGGTGGCTGCATTCCAAAAAGTAACTCTGGTTGAAATCGACGCTGAGGCACCCAGAAGAATGCCAGACCCAGAAAAGAAGTATCTGGTTGATGCCTTTTCAACCGCACAGTTGGTCAATCTGTTGCGCGGCACCGGAGCCGACCAAATAGCTGCGAAGGCCTATGTCGCGATCGATTGCAACTGTGCATCAAAAACCGCTCTGTTTGAATCAGAACAACTTGATCCCATCGTGTTTCAAATTGAGCAGGATGAGATCAACTGGCTCAGCGCTTTCTATTTCGTCGAATGGATTGTTTTCGCCGGTTTCGCGATATTTCTCTGGTGGCGTCTGGTGCGCGACGAGCAAATCCGACTTCTCGGTGAATCGGTAAACTAGAGGCATGCCGCAAACCCCCGCAGAAAAACACCTTCAGTCTGTTTCGTCTGCCATCAGGTTTTTCAAAGTAACTTCTTACATCACCGGCATCGCACTTTTGCTAGTGATGATCACCTGGGGGCTTCGCAGAATCATCGGTTTAGAGCTTTGGGCGATGGGGCCCAACGGGCTGTTGACTCTGGAGCCGGTGGTTTACATCGATGAGGTGGCCACGGGGCTACCGAACACAGGCATCAACATGACTGTCGCAATTTTGATCGTTCACGGTTGGCTTTATGTCGCCTACCTATTTGGCGATTTCCGTCTCTGGACTTTGCTGCGCTGGAACTTCATCCGATTTTTAGTTATCGCGGCCGGTGGCGTCGTGCCATTTCTTTCATTCTTTACCGAGCGTCACTTCTCTAAAGTTGCGCAGGCTCAACTAGACAACCGAGAGGTGCAAAATTAATCGCCCAGTTTTAGTCGTCGACTTTGGCGCACAGTATGCCCAACTAATTGCACGTCGTGTTCGCGAAGCCAATGTTTACTCAGAGATTGTGCACCACAACGTCACTGCGGCTGAAGTAGCTGCGAAAAACCCGCTGGCCATAATTTTGTCGGGTGGACCAGCTTCGGTTTATGAACCTGGCTCACCTCAACTCGACCGTGGAATTCTTGAACTTGGAGTTCCAGTTTTGGGTATCTGCTACGGTTTCCAAACCCTGGCCAATGCCCTTGGCGGGCGAGTAGATGCCACCGGTAAGCGCGAATATGGCGCCACCGAGCTGAGTGTTCGAGCCGGTGGGCAAATTTTGGATGGGCAGCCTGACTCTCAAATTTGCTGGATGAGCCATGGTGATCAGGTCATGGAGGCTCCGGCTGGCTTCGAGGTGCTGGCTTCAACTGAGACCACTCCGGTGGCAGCTTTTGCTAACCGTGAGAAAAAGATTTACGGAGTGCAATGGCACCCCGAGGTGAAGCACTCTCAGTTTGGTCAGAATGTGCTCGAAAACTTCCTCTGGAATGCAGCCGGAATCGAGCCGAGCTGGAACTCTGGAAACGTCATTGCTGAGCAGGTAGAGAAAATTCGTGCACAGGTTGGCGACTCACGAGTCATCTGTGGTTTGAGCGGTGGCGTTGATTCAGCGGTTGCCGCAGCGCTAGTACACAAGGCTGTCGGTGACCAACTGGTTTGTGTTTTTGTGAACCACGGCCTACTGCGTGAGGGCGAAGCAGAACAGGTTGAACGCGACTATGTTGCAGCCACAGGAATTCGTTTGGTCGTCGTTGACGCCGAAAAGAAATTCCTCGACGCTCTCGCTGGCGTAAGCGACCCTGAGACCAAGCGCAAAATCATCGGCCGAGAGTTCATCCGAACCTTTGAAGAGGCGCAGGCGGCACTGATTGCAGAAGCCAAAGCTGATAACCGACCAATTAAGTTTTTGGTTCAGGGAACCTTGTATCCGGATGTAGTTGAGTCGGGTGGTGGCGCAACAGCTGGTATCAAGAGTCACCACAACGTTGGCGGTCTTCCCGACGACTTGGATTTTGAACTGGTTGAACCACTGCGAACTCTATTCAAAGACGAGGTTCGTGCCATCGGCGCAGAGCTGGGTTTGCCACATGAAATTGTTCAGCGCCAGCCATTCCCCGGGCCGGGCTTGGGTATTCGAATCGTTGGTGAAATCACCAAAGATCGTCTCGACCTGCTGCGTAAGGCTGATGCGATTGTTAGAGAAGAGCTGACCGCCGCGGGCCAAGATTCGCAGATTTGGCAGTGCCCGGTGGTGTTGCTCGCCGATGTGCGCTCGGTTGGTGTGCAGGGCGATGGCCGCACCTACGGCCATCCAATTGTGTTGCGACCGGTTTCTTCTGAAGATGCCATGACTGCCGACTGGTCACGTTTGCCATACGACCTGTTGGCCAAAATTTCGAACCGTATCACCAATGAGGTTGCCGGCGTAAACCGAGTGGTGCTCGATGTGACCTCAAAGCCACCGGGCACGATTGAGTGGGAGTAATGCGGCGCAAGCCTGAAGTTTTTGCTCATCGCGGGGCCAGTGGTTATCGGCCAGAAAACACGCTTGAGGCTTTTCAGCTTGGTATTGACCAGGGTGCAGTTGGCATTGAGTGCGACATCGTGCCAACCAAAGATCATCGGCTGATTCTCCGTCACGAGAGTGAACTCGGCCACACCACCAATGTCGCTGAGCATACAGAATTTGCTGACCGGCACAAGCAGGTTTTGATGTACGGACACTGGCCGGTAAGCGGTTGGTTTAGCGAAGACTTCACCCTCGCCGAGATCAAGCAGTTGCGAGCTGTCGAACGCCTACCCGACCTGCGCCCCGGCAGTGCCAAATTCGACGGCCAGTTCCAAATTCCAACTCTGGATGAATTATTTGAGGCCGATTTCATCCAAGGAAAAAAACTAATTCTCGAAGTTAAACACGGTGCCCACTTTGCCCAGCTGGGTTTCGATCTCGTTGGTGAAATGGTCCAACTGCTCAACAGGTTTGAACAGCAGCTGGCTCAGGTTGAGTTGGTTTTTGAAAGTTTCAATCTTGAGGTAGTTACCGATATGAAGAACCGAATTGGCGGCAACCACCAATTTGTTTTTCTAGTCGACAGCTGGGGCATGCCGAAAGACCAATCCCCGGTTGAATTCATTGCCTCCCTTGCTGGCCAGGTAGACGGAGTTAGTTTCAACTTTCATCTGTTGACCGCAGAGATGGTGAGTCAGGCAAAGGCCAGCGGATTATTGATTTATACCTGGACCGCCAAGGTTGAAGATGCCGAGAACTCGGTTGAGGAATATCTGATGCAGTTTATTTCTGCAGATGTAGACGGCATCTTCGCTGATCAGCCCGATTTGCTCTTCGAACTTGTCAGTGGTTTGGCTTAGGCTTTCTCGGTTATGACTCAACTCGATCTTTTCGGCGACCTAAATCAAGCCTCAACCGGTTCAACCAGCACTGACTCATTGGTTGAGGGGCTGAACCCGCAACAGCGGGCAGCGGTTGAATACCGTGGCCCAGCATTGCTAATCGTTGCCGGTGCCGGGTCGGGCAAGACCAGAGTTCTGACGCATCGAATCGCACACCTGTTAGCCAATAAAGAGGCTTGGCCCTCGCAGATACTGGCCATCACCTTCACCAACAAAGCAGCTGCTGAGATGAGAGAGCGTGTTCAGCACCTGCTGGGTGAAGCCGCAAATGGCATGTGGCTAAAAACCTTCCACTCTGCTTGTGTGAGCATTTTGCGTCGTGAGTCAGATCGACTAGGCCACGATTCAAACTTCACCATTTACGACTCTGGTGATTCCAGGGCAATTTTCAAGCGCCTAATTAGAGACACCGGCGCCGATATTCACAAGCTGACCCCCGCAGCTGTTTCGGCGACTATCTCAAACGCGAAAAATGAATTGAACGATGCTGAAAGCTACGCTCGCAATATCGACCAAAATGACCCGGTGGCTCGGGTAATTGCCGAAATTTTCTCACGCTACGAGGCTGAACTTCGTAAAAATAACGCTTTTGATTTTGATGATTTGATCAGTGAAACAGTGCATTTGTTCCGTGCTTTTCCTGAGGTTCGAGAAAGCTATCAAAATAAGTTCAAACACATTTTGGTTGACGAGTATCAAGACACCAACCACGCACAATATGCACTCATCAAAGAGCTGGCGGCCAAATCGTCGCTCACCGTGGTTGGCGACTCAGACCAATCTATTTATGCGTTCCGCGGGGCTGACATTCGAAACATCACCGAATTTGAAAAAGATTTCGTCGGTGCAAAAACAATTCTGCTTGAGCAAAACTATCGCTCTACTCAAAACATCTTGTCTGCTGCCAACGCGGTCATTTCTAATAATTTCGATCGGCCAGCGAAAAACCTATTTACAACATCTGGCGATGGAGAGAAGATCGTCGGTTTCACCGGTTACTCAGCTCACGATGAGGCTCAGTTCATCGCCGATGAAATCAACGAGTTGCACTCTCAAGGTACCGACTACCGCGATATCGCGGTGATGTATCGAACCAACTCTCAAACTCGAGCCCTCGAAGAAATTTTTATTAGAAGTGCTTTGCCCTACCGAGTTGTGGGCGGCACCAAGTTCTACGAACGTCAAGAAATTAAGGATGCCTTTGGCTACCTGGTGGCAATTTCTAACTCAAGAGATGATTTAGCGATCAGGCGCATCCTAAATGTTCCAAAGCGCGGCATTGGTGATGCAACTGAAACCCAGTTGGCAAGCTTCGCCGAGAAAAATTCACTCTCGGTGCGGCAGGTTTTGGCCCATGTCAGTGAACTCGGGTTCGGTCCAAAAATTACTACCGCCATCACCCAGCTTGCTGATTTGCTGAACGAGCTCGAGGCAAAAATCGAAACCGATACGGTCGACAGCATTTTGCGAGAGGCCCTAGATCGCAGCGGTTATCTTCAGTCATTGAAAGACAGTCGAGACCCGCAAGATGAGGCTCGCGTAGAAAACCTCGAAGAATTGGTGTCCGTCGCGCGCGAATTCCAGCGCAACAACCCAGAGGGCCGACTTCCAGATTTCTTGAACGAAGTTGCCCTAGTGGCTGCAGCTGACGACATCGATGACGAGTCGGGTTCGGTTTCGCTGATGACCTTACACACTGCCAAAGGGCTTGAGTACGACGCGGTATTTCTAACCGGTATCGAAGAATCTCTGCTGCCGCACCGCATGTCGTTTTTAGTCCCGGGCGGAATCTCAGAGGAACGCCGTCTTTTCTATGTGGGCATAACTCGAGCCAAAAAGAAACTTCACCTGAGCTTGGCTATGAGTCGATCAACCTACGGAGAATCAGAGGGTTGTATTCCGTCACGATTCCTTCAGGAAATTCCAGACGGATTGATCGACTGGCGTGAGTCGGGGGCGACACGTTCAATGGGCAGTAGTCGCTATCGTCCTTCGATTGCTGATTCTCAGGGTTACGCGTCGCGGAACAGCATTGATTCGAGCTCTAGTGGATCCGGCTATGGCGGCACCCCAAGCACTAAACCTAAGACCGAGTGGAAGGGCGCAATATCTTCGGTTCGAAATAACGAAGGTCTTCAGCTGGCCGTTGGTGACCAGGTTGAGCATGCCGATTTTGGTCGGGGCAAAGTAATCGCTGTGGCTGGTGAAGGGCCAAAGCAGACCGCAGAAATTTATTTTGCAGCTGCGGGTAAGAAGCGACTTTTGGTCAAAGTTGCACCCATTGAAAAGCTCTAGAGATTTGCCGACTAATTCGCTGCACAATCGGCATTAGGCGTAAAGAAAGCTCAGGGTTAAGCCCTAAACTTAGAGGGTTGCTCGCTTAATTTTGAACGGAAAAAGCAGTGGATTTATTTGAATATCAGGCTCGCGATCTATTCGAGAGCTACGGCGTTCCAGTACTACAGGGTCTTATCGCCGACACCCCCGCTGAGGCAGAAGCTGCAGCTGAAAAAATCGGTGGCACCGTTGTGGTCAAGGCCCAGGTGCAGGTCGGTGGCCGAGGTAAAGCCGGTGGCGTCAAAGTTGTTCACTCGCCAGCAGAGGCTAAGGCAGCCGCTGAAAAAATTCTTGGCCTCGACATCAAGGGGCACGTTGTTAAGCGCGTCATGATTGCCCAGGGTGCAGCCATCGAAACCGAGTTCTACTTCTCGATTTTGCTTGACCGTTCAAACCGCACATTCTTAGCGCTTTGTAGCTACGAGGGCGGCATGGAGATCGAGCAGCTCGCTGTCGAGCGCCCAGAAGCTCTTGCCAAAGTTCCGGTTAGCGCCCTAGACGGAATCGATGAGGCAATGGCCCTGAGCATCGCAAAGCAGGGTGGTTTCAACGATGATCTAGCTGCCAAGGTCGCTCCTGTTTTCGTGAAACTTTGGAACGTTTTCAAAAATGAAGACGCAACCCTAGTTGAGGTCAACCCTCTGGTCTTGTCAAAGACCGGCGAAATCCTGGCCCTAGACGGCAAGGTTTCTTACGACGACAACGCAGAGTTCCGTCACGAGAACCGCGAGCAGGTCAGCATCGCAAAGGTAGACCCGCTAGAAGCTAAAGCAAAAGCGCTTGACCTGAACTACGTAAAGCTCGACGGCGAGGTAGGTGTCATCGGTAACGGTGCCGGCCTGGTCATGTCAACCCTCGATGTGGTTGCTTACGCAGGTGAGCGCCACGGCGGTGTAAAGCCAGCCAACTTCCTCGACATCGGAGGTGGTGCCAGCGCTGAGGTCATGGCAAACGGTCTCGACCTAATCTTGAACGACCCACAGGTGAAGAGTGTGTTCGTAAACGTATTCGGAGGAATCACCGCTTGTGACGCGGTTGCCAACGGCATCGTCGGAGCACTGAACACGCTTGGCGCCAAAGCCAGCAAGCCTCTGGTTGTTCGCCTTGACGGCAACAACGTCCTCGAGGGGCGCCGCATCCTCGCTGATTTCGCTCACCCACTGGTGACCGTTGTCGAAACTATGGATGATGCAGCCGACAAGGCCGCTGAACTAGCAAACCGATAAGCCGCGAGAGACATAAAGGTAGATCTAAAATGGCAATTTTTCTAAATGAAAACTCGCGAATCATCGTTCAGGGCATGACCGGAAGCGAGGGCATGAAGCACACTCGCCGCATGCTGCTTGGCGGTTCAAACATCGTCGGCGGAGTTAACCCTCGTAAAGCAGGCGAAACCGTAGACGTCGAGGGAAAGCAGCTTCCGGTGTTCGGTACAGTTGCTGATGCAATGGCAGCCACGGGTGCCAACGTGACCGTGATCTTTGTTCCACCGGCCTTTGCTAAGGCAGCCATGATTGAGGCAATCGATGCTGAAATCGAACTTGCTGTCGCCATTACCGAGGGTATCCCGGTTCACGACTCAGCTGAGGCTTGGGCCTACAACGTGGCCAAAGGGCAAAAGACTCGTCTGATTGGTCCAAACTGCCCAGGAATCATTAGCCCTGAGAAGTCAAACGCCGGCATTACGCCGAGCGACATTTCTGGTGCGGGCCCAATCGGTTTGGTTTCAAAGTCGGGAACACTGACCTACCAAATGATGTACGAGCTTCGCGATATCGGTATCTCAACCGCAATCGGAATCGGTGGAGACCCAGTCATCGGAACCACTCACATCGATGCACTGGCTGCCTTCGAAGCAGACCCAGAGACCAAAGCCATCGTTCTGATCGGCGAAATCGGCGGCGACTCAGAAGAGAAGGCTGCCGCTTACATCAAGGCAAATGTCACTAAGCCAGTCGTTGCATACGTGGCAGGTTTCACCGCTCCAGAGGGCAAGACCATGGGTCACGCCGGCGCAATTGTTTCTGGTTCCGCCGGTACCGCTCAGGCTAAAAAAGAAGCTTTTGAGGCCTGTGGCGTCAAGGTTGGCAAAACTCCAAGCGAGACTGCAGCTTTGATGCGCGAGGTTTACAAGAACCTCTAAGCCTCGGCTTCGGGGGAGCAACCTAACTTGAACCGTCGTTTGACCTTTCTTATCGCCGCATTCGAATCGGCGATGGTGGCTGCGATTGGTCTCTCTATTCTGCTGGCGCCGCTAACCGTCATATGGTTGATCGAAAACGATCCAACCGTTGACTGGTTGGTGGCGTTTCGCACTTCGGCCGACATTTGGCTAACTGGTCACGGCACCCGACTTGTGGTTCCGGCCGGCGAAATCGGCGGGATCGAGGTTGGCACGTTCGTCATCAGCCTTTTGCCACTCGGCTACAGTGCCCTAATCGCAGCTATGTCATATCGGCTAGGCCGAAGGCTAACGGCGGCGGCAGAGCTTTGGCCTGGTTTTGTTTCCGCTGTCGGCGTCTACGGGCTGTTTTCTTTCGGGGTTAGTACCGCGGCCCACACCGATTTGATTTATCCGGTCAGTTGGCAAGGTACATTTTTGCCGCCAACTTTTTTCGGTTTCTTTGCTCTGCTCGGCGCATTTTTAGGTAGCCGACCAGCGCTTGCTGAATCATTGCCTGAACCACGCGAGCGAGTTTGGCTCAGAAGCTGGTGGTCATCGAAATTTGAGCGCACGCACTGGGCTGTTCAAGCACTTTGGCAGCCGGCACTTCGAGCTGGTACCGGAATTGTTGTAGCCCTGTTGTTAGTCAGCTCAGTCGTGATTGCGCTGCTTTTGGCAGTCAACTGGATTCAAGTAATCCGACTCTACGAAATTCTGCAGGTCAGCTTTTTGGGAGGAACTGCAGTCACTGCAGGGCAGTTGGCTTTGCTGCCAAATCTGGTTGTATACGGGGTCAACTGGATGCTTGGCGTTGGTTTTCAAATTGGAGAGGGATCACTAATTAGCCCACTGGGCACGTCAGTGGGGCCGCTGCCAAGTTTGCCACTAACAGCCGTATTGCCGGTCGGCGAACTTGGTTTTGGCATGATCGTCTTGGCGATTCCGGTGGCGATTATCTTTCTAGCCACCGTTGCAATTAGAGATTACGCTGCCGAAATACGCTTCGAATTCGCTTCGGCTTTTTCAGCAGCTCTTTCATTAGCGACCTCCATCTCTCTGGTCGCTGCCACCGAGCTTGCGCTGCTCACTCTTTTGGCATCTGGCGGTGCCGGTCCCGGTCGCTTACAGATAATTGGAAGTTCACCGTGGTTAGTCTTTGGCGTCAGTTTTGCACTAACCTTCGTGATTTCTTTCCTGGCATCTTTCTTCAGCGCTCGACCAGATAAGCCGGATCACCCTCTGATTGCGAAACGGTAGACTTTACGGGTGTTATCGGTCGTAGTGCTCATTTCTGGCGGGGGATCAAACCTGCTTGCCCTGCTTGAGGCCGCCGACAACCCACTCAACGGCATTCGTATTCACGCGGTTGGTGCCGACAATCCCGCTGACGGTTTGGCACATGCCGAGCTATTCGGCGTTCCCACCTTCGTGGTAAACCCGGGTGCTTTTTCATCTCGCGAAGCATGGGCTGAGATGCTGCTGGCCAACATCAATCACTTCAAGCCAGATCTAGTAGTTTTGGCTGGATTCATGCGCATTCTGCCAGCAAACTTTGTGCGCGCCCTGTCACCGAAGTTGATTAACACCCATCCTTCGCTGCTACCAAATTTCCCAGGTGCACACGCGGTTCGCGATGCTCTGGCTGCCGGAGCTAAAACCACCGGCGTAACGATTCACGTTGTCGACGAGGGTGTCGATACCGGGCCACAAATTCGCCAATCTGAGATTGAAATTTTGGATGGCGAGACCGAAGGCGAGCTTCACGAACGAATCAAGGTTGTCGAAAGACAGCTGTTGGTTCAGGTGGTGCGCGATATAGCCGCCGGTCGAATCAGCCTGTAACCCTCAAGTTCGAAAGGTGCCACCTTGGCAGCACACAACGACCACCAGCCAGCCGACTACCGTCACCGCGACCGCATTGCAGTTCGCAGGGCACTGCTTTCAGTTTCAGACAAAACCGGCATCATCGACCTAGCCAAGGCTTTGGTTGCTGCCGGAGTTGAAATTGTTTCCACCGGCGGAACCTTCAAGGCCATTTCTGAAGCAGGCCTTCCGGTTATCGAGGTTTCTCAGGTCACCGGTTTCCCAGAGACGCTAGACGGTCGAGTCAAGACTCTGCACCCCTCAGTGCATGCCGGGTTGCTAGCTGACCTACGATTGATTGCCCATGAGGGCCAGCTCGATGCCCTCAAGGTTAAGCCTTTTGAGCTCGTGGTCGTAAATCTGTACCCATTCGTACAAACCGTTCAGTCGGGTGCCAAGGGTGACGCTGTGGTTGAGCAAATTGATATTGGTGGCCCAGCCATGGTTCGCGCCTCGGCTAAGAATCACGCCAACGTTGCGATCGTTGTAGACCCCGCTCGCTACGGCGAAGTGATCGCTGCAATCGCCGAAGGTGGAACCACGTTGAGCCAACGTCGAGAGCTGGCCTACGCAGCTTTCTCGCACACCGCTGCCTACGACAACGCGGTAGCCAACTGGTTTGCGAACGAACTCGACAACGAATGGAAAAAGGCCGCTGGTGTAAAGGGTGAATCTGAGAATGCGAATCCCGGATTCAATGCTGAGTTTGAGGTTGAGGGCAAACTGGTAAATGTTTTGCGCTACGGTGAAAACTCTCACCAGGCAGCTGCCCTATATCGGGTTTCAGACGCTGCGGGCATCGCCCAGGCACGCCAGTTCGGCGGCAAAGAAATGTCTTATAACAACTATGTTGATGCCGATGCCGCAGTGCGTGCAGCCTACGACTTTAGTGAGCCAGCGGTGGCGATCATCAAGCACGCAAACCCATGCGGAATTGCACTTGGTGATTCAGCAAGCGCAGACGTAATTGCCGATGCACACGCAAAAGCGCACATGTGTGATCCGGTATCTGCGTTCGGTGGTGTAATTGCATCAAACCGAACCGTTACGGTGGCAATGGCCAAGCAGGTTGCCAGCATTTTCACCGAAGTAATTGTTGCCCCCGGCTACGAAATCGAAGCCTTGGCTATTTTGCTTGAGAAAAAGAATCTCAGAGTGCTCGAGCTGCCAGGTAATTACCACCGCGACCAACTTGAATACCGCCAAATTTCAGGCGGGCTTTTGGTTCAGGAGGCTGATGAATTCAGTCAGTTCAATTCGCTCGGTTGGAAGTTGGTTACCGGCAAAAAAGCGGATGCCGAAACTTTAGCTGAACTTGAATTTGCCTGGCGAGCCTGCCGTTCTGTGAAATCAAACGGAATTTTACTTTCTCGCGATCGCGCTTCGGTTGGTGTCGGAATGGGCCAGGTCAATCGAGTTGACTCTTGTCGTCTAGCCGTTGAGCGTGCCGAGAGCCGGGCCAGAGGTTCGGTTGCAGCCTCGGATGCTTTCTTCCCATTCGCCGACGGTCTTCAGATTCTGATCGACGCGGGCGTGAAGGCAGTGGTTCAGCCGGGCGGGTCAGTGCGCGATGAAGAGGTAATCGCCGCCGCTGAAAAAGCCGGCGTGACGATGTATTTCACCGGAGAGCGACACTTCTTCCACTAGGTAGACAGCCTATTTTCTTAAGCTGTCTACGCTGATTGCCAATGCGGTTTGCGGGGTCAATGTGAAGTTGATGTAGCCAGACTTATCGACTGAAACAGTTTTTCCGCGGCATTTTTTAGACACTGAGTTTGCAGCTTTCGTGCCCGAAACCAGATCGCAATAGACACCAGGTTTCATGCGAGTCTTTACCTTTATCTTGGTGCTCTTCGAGTTGCTGTTGATCACCAGATGGCCTTTAGCCTCGCGACCCAAAGACGCAACACCCTTGCTAGATCGCAGATCAGTCAACTTTGCATCAAGCGTCGAATCACGGAACGCTATCATTCCGGAAACCGAATTCCAGCGGTGTTGGCATGCCCACTCATTTGCTCCGTAGATTTTTTTCGGCGCCACCGATTTGCAAGTTACATCGACGATTTCACCGGTGGCTTTTCGTACCGGTGGCGAATCGTAGGTTTCGGGGGCATAGCCCGAATAAAGCATGGGTTTTGCGTAAGGATGCGCGAGAGTGAAGATTGTGGCCAGCTCAAAACCCTTGGCATAGTCGGTGGTGAGCGAATCACCGGAACGTTCCTTGTCGTGATTGGTAACCATTGAAACCGCTGATTCGCTAGGCGAGTAGGTACTCAAATCACGCATGTCTTGGGCTAGATAGCTGGCGTCTCCTGGCATTCTGAATATTTCTGCCATCGCGATAGCCCAACTGAATTCCCAAACATCACCCAGGGGGTAGTACTCAGAGATATCGGGGTTAAGGTCGTTGGCAACCTCACTGATCCAGTAGGCATTGCCCACTTTTTCTTTGATTGACAAAAGATCAGCCGCTGCGATGTGGCGAGCGGCATCTACTCGGAATCCGTAGACACCCAGTGACAGCAGGTCATTCAGATAACTGGCGATCTTGTTTTGCACATTGCTGCGCGATGTGTCGAGATCGGGCAAACCTAGCAGTTGATAATTCTGCACTTCGTTTAGATCAGACCAATTTTTAATTTCCGCCTTGGTTTGATGAAAATCGGCGTCGGTGTAGAGACCGGGGTACTCATATTTATCCGTTGCTGTGCCGGCCCAACCAATGCTGGCATCACGAGCGGCCATGTGGTTGATTACGACATCTGCTACAACCTTGACTCCCGCATTTTTGCAGGCTGAAACCATCCCCGCAAACTCTGCACGACTACCGAGCCTTGATTCGATTTTGTAGCTAACCGGTTGGTAGTGCACCCACCACTCAGCCCCAGCCACGTGCTCTTGAGGCGGCATTACCAAAACCCAATCGATGCCATTAGGGCCCAGGTTAGAAACGCATTCTTTGGCCACCGAATTCCAGTTCCACATGAAGAGTTGAACTCCGACATCGCCTTTGGCCAGTTGAACCTTTTCATCGGCCGCCGCTGAAATTGCGGATGCGCCCAGCAGAGAAAAGGCCGCGAGTGTTGCCAGTGTTCGTCTAAAAAAATTCGATGAATTCTTCAAAGTCATGGCACGAATCTAACCGAAGAAAATAACAGGCACGCATCGCCACTAGGCTAGAGATAAGTCGCTTTTCAGCGCACCAACACCGATTTATTTTCGAAAGTGAGCCCTTTAGCAATGGGAAAAATCAAGGTAGCCGGAACTGTCGTTGAGCTTGACGGCGACGAAATGACCCGCATCATTTGGCAGAACATCAAAGACTCTTTGATTTTGCCTTTCCTCGACGTAAACCTCGAGTACTACGACCTATCGATCGAGCACCGCGATGCAACTGATGACCAGGTCACCATCGATGCGGCCCATGCCATCAAGAAACACGGCGTTGGTGTGAAGTGTGCAACCATCACCCCAGACGAAGCTCGAGTTACTGAATTCAGCCTGAAGAAGATGTGGAAGTCGCCAAACGGCACCATTCGAAACATCCTCGACGGCGTGGTTTTTCGTGAGCCAATCATCATTTCGAACGTGCCACGACTAGTTCCAGGCTGGACCAAGCCAATCGTTATCGGCCGTCACGCCCACGGCGACCAGTACAAAGCAACCGATTTCAAGGTTCCCGGCAAGGGTCAGGTCACCATTACCTGGACACCAGCTGATGGCTCAGAGCCGGTAACTCAGGTGGTTGCCGACTACCCAGAACACGGTGGTGTGGCTATGGGTATGTACAACTACATGGATTCGATTCGCGATTTTGCTCGCGCGTCATTCAACTACGGTCTGGCTCGTAATTTCCCGGTTTACCTTTCGACCAAGAACACCATTTTGAAGGCCTACGACGGCGCTTTCAAAGATGCATTCCAAGAGGTCTTCGACGCCGAATACGCTGACAAGTTCAAGGCTGCCGGAATTACCTACGAGCACCGTCTAATCGACGACATGGTCGCTGCTGCCCTCAAGTGGGAGGGTGGCTATGTCTGGGCCTGTAAGAACTACGACGGTGACGTTCAGTCGGACACTGTCGCTCAGGGCTTTGGTTCGCTGGGTCTCATGACCTCGGTGCTAACCACCCCAGACGGGAAAACCGCTCTTGCCGAGGCAGCACACGGAACCGTTACCCGTCACTACCGTGACTGGCAGGCCGGCAAGAAGACCTCGACCAACCCGATCGCTTCAATTTACGCATGGACTCGCGCGCTCATGTTCCGCGCCGACATTGATGGCACCCCTGAAGTTCGTCACTTTGCCGAAACCCTAGAAGACGTAGTCATCAAGACCGTTGAGTCAGGCAAAATGACTAAAGATCTAGCCGCCTTGGTTGGTGGCGACCAGGGTTACCAAACCACCGATGAGTTCATGGCATCACTTGCCGAGAACCTCAAAGCCAGACTTGGCTAATCGGCAATAACCTTTGGCTCTGATGAGCCTGTGGAAAACTCCAGCGAGAAAGTTCGCTGGAGTTTTTTACTTTCTCGTATGCATAGAAAGAAAATCAGGCGTTGGCCAAAATTGCTAGCACTCACCACAGTGCTCACGGGCATCTTCGGATGGCTCGTCTCCCCAGCCGTTCAGGCGACCTCAACCGATGTGCAAACTTCTTGCGTTGATAACCTCTGCACAGTCAATTTTCCATTTAGTCAGTCGGTTTACAGTTGGCAGCCTCCAGAAAACGCCTTTGACATAACTTTTCAAATTTTTGGGGGTCAAGGTGGCGGCGATGCCGGTGGAAACGGCGGTCGCGTCACCGGCAAGCTCAGCGGAGTTGCCTGGCCGGTTCAAATTCGCACCGGCGGTGCGGGAAGTGTCGGTGATGCTGTTGCAGGTGGTCACAACGGTGGTGGGGCTGCAGGAATCGGCAGCCCCACGGCAGGTTCAGGAGGCGGAGCCACAGACATCCGCACCGGCGACGACCTAACGACCCGCATCGCCATAGCTGCCGGCGGCGGAGGCCAGGGAGCCAACGGAACCGGAAACGGTACGCGAGGTGGCGGCGGCGGGGGATACCTCGGGCTTGCCGGATACAGCAACGTTGTTTACGGGGGCGGGGGCGCCACCCAGGCCAGAGCTGGTTTTGGTGGCTTCAGCGAGAACGGTGGCGGCACCGGAGGTCACGGTTCTAGAGGTTTCGGTGGTGACGGTGGCGCGGTAATTACCACCGGATTTGCTGGAGGCGGTGGCGGTGCCGGCTACTACGGTGGCGGCGGCGGTGCCGCAAACGGAGACTCGGTTGGTACCGGAGGAACAGGCGGTGGCGGAGGTAGCTCTTATGTGAACACCACTTTTGTTACCGACTTTGTGCACTCAAATTCAATAAATTTCGGACATGGCTACGCAATTATTAGCTACCAGCTGCAGCCAGCCCAAGCTGAGGTTGAACCCACTCCGACGGCCAGCCCTGTACCAACTGCGGAACCAACCCCGTCGGCCAGCTCTGTACCAACTGCGGAACCAACCCCGTCGGCCAGCCCGACCGCCGAGCCAACTGCCGAGGTAACTCAAACCCCAATCGCCCAACCTGAACCCACGGCAACCGCAAGCCCCAACCCTACTCCGTCTGAGAGTTCGGTTCCGGTTGAAAGCCCAGCCTCGACGACCAGCGTCACACGCGATCCCGAACCCCAGGCGGTTGCGTCTACCACGCCAGCGCCAAGCGATCCACCGAGCTCACCCTCTGCTGAGGTTGAGCCCAGCCCGCCAGCGGCAAGCCCATCAAACACGGCTCAACCTATCCCGGCACTCTCTGCCGAATCTGCTCAAGTGACTTCGAGTGCAGGTGATGCAGCAGCAGAAAATACCCCGCAGGTGTCGGAAAACGAGGTTTCTTCTTACCTAGAAGGGCTTCGGTCGATAAATGCGCAAATTATTGACCTGGCAGCACCTGTTTCTGGAACCTTTTACCGACAAAGGTACGAGCCTCAAAATCTAGGGATGAACCTGGAGCAAAGGTTTGAGCCAGTTATGCCGCCTGAGCTCGATTCGGCTGAGAATTCGACAGAGTACTCACCACTGCCAGCAGATGTTCAAACCCAGCTTCCGGCCACCGCAGAAGCTGAGGTTGGTGCCAACTGGCTAACGGTTGCCGGGCCAATTGGTGCTGCAGTATCGATCGGTGTGGCGTTACTAGGGCTACGACTGCTTAAGATCAAAGTGGGTCGCCTAAAACCAGCGCCCAATCTAGCCAATCAGTTGAAAATTACGGTGCGCTGACCATCGAGTAGCACACGACTTTCAGCAAACCATCGCACAGCCTGGGTGAGGGTCTTTGATTCAACATCTTGCCCAATTGAGACGAGTTGAGTCTTTGAGTCTGAGTGGTCAACTCGAACCACATTTTGCTCAATGAT
>JBEGRV010000015.1:0-20020 GCA_041180285.1 Actinomycetota bacterium | reverse complement strand
ACAATCTTCGCCTTGCCACTGATGATCTGCAGCAATGCTTGTTTTCGCTGCTGAGTTGAGAGCTGCCCGGTCAGCAGAGTTACTCCGAGCTCGCGGCTGAGTTCATCGCCTAAGTGTTTGGTAATGCTGTTGAAATGTTGATTTGCCAATACTTCGGTCGGGGCAAGCAGGGCTGATTGCCCATCGGTGTCGGCGACGACCAGCATCGCCCTCAACGCAACCAGGGTCTTTCCACTGCCAACCTCACCCTGTAGCAATCTGTTCATTGGGCTGCTGCCCGCTAAGTCTTGAGAAATTTGTTCGCCGATTTCAGACTGACCCTTGGTTAGTTTGAAAGGTAGTTCGGCATCAAATTTTGCTAGCAACCCATCGTCAATTGATCTTCTGGGCGTTGCAGTTAGGTTCGTGTTGTCGAAGCGACGCTTGACCAAAATGCTTTGCAGTAAAAAAGCTTCGGTAAATTTGAGTGTTTCCCGAGCCGTTTTCCAGTCGGATTCAACCTCGGGTTGGTGAATCCGCCGCAGAGCCTCAGCAATCGACAATAAATTCTCATTTGAAGCAATTTCGGTTGGAATTATCTCGGGTAAAGCTTCAAGAGTGTCAAGCACGATTGCCATCGAACGAGCAATTGCCCATGTGGTTACCGACGCAGCAGCAGGATAGATAGGAATCGGCAGTTTGGCCCATTTTTGAGCGTCGGCTTCGCTGATTTCATCAGGGAAAAGCTCATAATCAGGGTGGGCCAGCTGAAGCTTTCCCTGATAGCTGCTAATTTTGCCCGCGAAAAGCCCTCGAGAGCCAACGCGAAGTTCTTTTTGACGCCAAGCCTGGTTGAAGAAAGTCAGGGTCAACTTCCCCATGTTTCCGGTCGCCGAGCCATCGGTGATTACCACCTCGAGAATGCTCCCCTTTTTGCCCTTCATATAACGCTCAGAAACCGAAACCACGTCTGCAACTACTGTTACCGGCTCCCCCAGAGGAATTTCGCGAATCGGGGTGAGCTCTCCCCTGGTTGCGTATCGTCGCGGATAGTGTTGCAGCAGGTCGGCGACCGTCTGTAACCCCAGATGACGAGCCAAAGCTTTAGCCGTTCGGTCTCCGAGCACGGCATCGAGTTTGGTTTGGGGTAGCAGCACAATTCAATCTTCACCCTCGCGCTAGGCTTGGCGCATCATGACACGAATCATTGGCGGAATTGCAGGCTCAATCAAGCTGGTTAGCCCAGCAAAACCCACTCGACCGACCAGTGATCGCATTCGCGAGGCAATTTTTAATCGTCTAGAAGCCCAAGATGCAATTTCAGGATTATCGGTGCTTGACCTTTATGCGGGTACTGGAGCGCTCGCTCTAGAAGCAATTTCAAGGGGTGCAGCCCGGGCGATGATGGTTGAAAAAGACAGTAAAGCCGCAGCCGTATGTATAAAGAACTCGTTGCTGGTTCAAAAAGCAATAGAAAAAGCTGGCGAATCTGCGGGAACCAAAGTGGTCAACAAATCTGTGTCTAGCTTTCTAAGTTCAGCAGCTGAATATCAGGCAACTTTTGATCTGGTGTTCATTGACCCGCCGTACGAGATATCAAATTCGGAAATCACTGAAAACCTTGAGCAATTGCTGCCGCTGCTCAAGCCGGAAGCCATTGTTGTCGTTGAGCGCTCAAGCCGCAGCGGAGAATTTGCAATACCTGAGATGTACCAAAAAGAAAACCAGAAGAACTACGGCGACACCGAGATCTTCTGGTTTCAGTTGATTAACTAGAAATTTTTAGTGGAAAAACCCCTGCAGGTCACGCTTCGGTTCTCCGATGTAAATCTGCTGAGGGCGACCAATCTTGGTGGCCGGGTCTACGTTCATTTCACGCCAGTGTGCGATCCATCCTGGCAGTCGACCCATTGCGAAAAGAGCTGTAAACATTCGTGGCGGGAAGCCCATGGCCTTGTAAATCACGCCGGTATAGAAATCGACATTCGGGTACAGCTTGCGCTCGATGAAATACTCATCGGCAAGCGCCGCTGCCTCGAGTTCTTTAGCGATGTCGAGCAGCGGGTCTGAAACACCTAGTTCGGCCAGAACCCGATCTGCAGTTGCTTTGACGATTCGGGCACGCGGATCGAAACTCTTGTAAACACGGTGGCCGAAGCCCATTAGGCGAACACCGTCTTCTTTGTTTTTTACCTTCTGAACAAAGGTCTGCACTGATTCGCCAGAGTCGCGAATCGAACTCAGCATTTCAAGTACCGCCTCGTTGGCACCTCCGTGCAAGGGACCGAACAGGGCGTTGATTCCCGATGAAATGGAGGCAAACATGTTGGCCTGCGAAGACCCAACCAGTCGAACAGTTGATGTTGAACAGTTTTGTTCGTGGTCGGCGTGCAGCACTAGCAAGGTGTCTAGAGCCTTGGTAACGACCGGGTTCTGAATGTAGTCTTCAGCTGCGTTTCCGAAGGTCAGGCGAAGGAAGTTTTCAACGTAGTTCAGACTGTTGTCTGGGTAAAGGAGAGCTTGACCGAGGCTGTTTTTGTGAGCATACGCAGCCAGAACCGGCAGTTTTGCCAACAGCCTGATGGTGCTCAACTCGACCTGCTCAGGGTCGTGCGGGTCTAGAGAGTCTTGATAGAAAGTTGAAATGGCCGAAACACCAGCAGCCAGCACAGCCATCGGGTGGGCGTTTTGCGGCATGGCCTGGAAAAGGTTTTTGAGATCTTCGTGAAGCAGAGTGTGGCGTCTGATGCGGTCTTCAAAAGACGAGAAATCTTCGCCGCTCGGAAGGTTGCCGTAAATGAGAAGGTGCGCAGTTTCCAAAAAGCTCTTCTGGCCGGCGAGCTGCTCGATTGGGTAGCCGCGGTGACGAAGCACGCCATTGGCTCCGTCGATAAATGTGATGGCTGATTTGGTTGACGCAGTATTTACAAACCCTTGGTCATAAGCGGTGAGACCGGTGATTGCGGTGAGCTTCGAGATGTCTACCGCTGAAGGGCCGTCGACGCTCTGAATGACTGGAAGTTCTGCTGTTACGTCGCCGTAAGAAACGGTTACTTTGTCGCTGGAGGACATCTAGCTCCTAATAAAAATCTGCCTGTTGACTAGGCCTTGGATAAGCCTATTCCATTGCGTAGCCTGCGAGCACCCTCTAATACCTTGGCATCGGTGGCGGTTATGGAGAACCTAACGTGCTGGGTGCTGTGTTCACCGTAGAAGACTCCGGGCACAACAACAATGCCTAATTCAGCCATTCGGTCAACAGTTTTCCAGCAGTCTTCATGCAACGTTGCCCACAGATATAGGCCAGCCTGCGAATCGCTCAACTCGAATCCGTATTCACGAACTGCAGACAATAAAATTTCTCGACGCTCTCGATAAATCTCTTTTTCAACGCGAACGTGCTCTTCATCACCGAGCGCAACCACCATCGCCTTCTGCACCGGTGCCGGGGTGTTCAATCCTGAGTGCATTCTCAGGTTGACTAGGGCTTTGATCAGCTTGGCCTCACCCACAGCGAACGCTGCGCGGTATCCGGCAAGGTTTGATTGCTTACTCAGTGAATAAACAGCCAAAACACCCTCGTGACTGTCGCCGCAAACTCGAGGATCTAGCACCGATGGAATAAGTTTTTCAGACCACTCTCCCCAACCAAGTTCGGCGTAGCACTCGTCACTTGCCAATAGGGCTCCGAGCTCGCGCGCACGATCGACTGCAGCCTTCATCTCGGCAACATCAAGAACTCTGCCATCTGGGTTACCCGGTGAGTTAATCCAGGCCAGTTTGGTATTTTCAGGCCATTTAGCTGGATCATCTTCGGAAACAATTTCAGCCCCGCAAAGCGCGGCTCCAACCACGTAAGCGGTGTAGGCAACTTTGGGCTGAACCACTACATCTCCTGGGCCCAAACCCATCAGTAGAGGCAACCAGCTAATCAACTCTTTTGATCCAATGGTGGGCATTACCTGTTCAGGTTTTAGCCCACTGACACCTCTTCTGCGAGCAAACCACTCAACCACTGCGGCCTTGAACTCGGGCGAACCTCCGGTCGACGGGTAACCGGGGGCGTTCGATGCTGCATTAAGTGCGTCTTGAATGATGCTTGGAGTGGGATCCACTGGTGAACCAACTGATAGATCGACAGCGCCACCAGGATGCAGTGCTGCCTTAGCAGCGTAGGGTTTTAGGGATTCCCAGGGATACTCAGGAAGTCGATCAAACACGAATTATTCGCCCTGAGGAGGAAGGGCAAGAATTAGGGCGTGGTCACCGTCTACTTTGCCAACTTTTGCAGCACCGCCGGGCGAACCTAGATCGTTGAAGAACTCGACGTTTGCCTTGTAGTAATCGGACCACTGCGAAGGAAGGTCATCCTCGTAATAAATGGCTTCGACTGGACAAACCGGCTCACAGGCACCACAGTCAACACACTCGTCAGGGTGAATGTAGAGCATTCGGTCGCCCTCGTAGATACAGTCGACCGGGCACTCTTCAATGCAGGCTTTGTCTTTGACGTCGACGCACGGCAAAGCGATTACGTAAGTCAATGTGTGTCCCTTCGTGGCTTACAAAAAAGTTTAACGGTGGCCGCGCGAACTACGCCGCCAAGCCCCAGATTGAATTCTTGGAAAAAGAATTACAAACGCACAAATTGCAATTGCACCGTAAGACCAGATTATTCCGAGTTCGTTATTTGGTATGAACAACTCCCCGCCCGGTTGTCTCTGCGCAAGGGCAAAAACAGTGCCGATGAAAGCAAATGACAGTAGGTATAGGGCGCCGCGACTGCGGCGAAGCAGTCGAATGGCAATAGCCAAAGATGTGACCATGACCAACGCAACAACCAAACCAATTGGGAAACCTGTTGCAGACCCACCCCGCACCTGATGCAACATGGTGCCGGCTAGTGCAGCAATAAAACCTAGTGGAAGCGCCCAAAAAAAGGTAAGGATGGGGCGCAGATGAACCAGCGGATTTGGGCTGGCTTTTCTAACCCTTTCGGGTCGGTCATACCGAATCTCTTTACCTGGCACCACCGAGTAGGTTTCCTTCGAGATTGAAACCTGGCTTGCGTGTGCCTCAAGCGCTCGTTTCTTGACCTGAGCTGTTTTAGCATCTCCGATTTCAGCATCGAAAGCCTCGCGTGGCTCGGCAATCACCCAAAAATCGACCGGTCTGCCCATTTTTTTGCCATTCCAAAGCCTGGCTGCCATGGCGGTTGCCTCATGGGCAACCTTGTGGTCTGGATGACCAAAACCACCCTTGCGGTTGTAGGTAAGTAACGCATCCGGCTTGAAATCTTTCATCACTTTGATGATGTCTTCGGCAATGACCGAGGTCGAAACTGCGGCGAGCGCCATTTCATCCAGTCGTTTTTTTCGTTTCGGCTTGCCAAACGAACCAATTCTCATTCCTGAATCTAGATAGGCGCGGGTTCCTGCAAATGCATGCTTAACCTCGCCGTAGGCCGCGTAGGCCTCACGCAATTCGTTCGCTCGAAAGGCGCCCATGGCAGGCAGATTTCCCTCTAGGGCCTTCAACTCTTGAAGCTTTACCCGGCCCCGTTCACCCCTGGTGAGAGTAAGCACGAAAACCTCGGCACCCTTTGCCAATCGATCAGCAATTACGTGGCCGGTGAAAAGGCTCTCATCATCAGGATGTGCGTGAACAATTAAGAGTCTTTTGGGATCGAACACAGCTTTGCTCATAAGAAAACTTTAGGCGTTAGTTATCACTTGCGCGTTTGCGAGCAGATGCCTGTCGAGCTCGAATGTTTGGGTCGAGCTCTACCTTGCGAATACGAATAGCTTCTGGGGTCACCTCGACACATTCATCTTCTCGAGCAAATTCAAGTGACTCTTCAAGCGAAAGCTTGCGTGGTGGGGTTAGCGACTGGAATTCATCTGCCGAAGCTGCACGCATGTTGGTTAGCTTCTTCTCTTTGGTGATGTTGACTTCCATGTCATCTGCGCGCGAGTTCTCTCCTACAACCATTCCGGCGTAGACCTCTGCACCTGGGTCGACGAAGAAAGCTCCGCGCTCTTGCAGAGCAATCATTGCGAATGGAGTTGCTACACCAGCGCGGTCAGCGACCATAGAACCATTGCTGCGAGTCACAATTTCTCCAGCCCACGCCTCGTACCCTGCTGAAATCGCATTTGCGATTCCTGTTCCTTTGGTAGTGGTTAGAAATTCGGTTCGGAAACCAATTAGGCCACGGCTTGGAACCAAGAACTCCATGCGAACCCAGCCGGTACCGTGATTCGACATGTTCTTCATGCGACCCTTTCGGGCAGCCATGAGCTGAGTAATTGCACCCAAGAATTCTTCCGGAACATCGATGGTCAAATCTTCAACTGGTTCGTGAAGCTTGCCATCTACCCTCTTGGTCACTACCTGAGGTTTACCGACGGTTAGCTCGTAACCTTCGCGTCTCATCTGCTCTACCAAAATTGCCAGCGCAAGCTCGCCGCGACCTTGAACTTCCCAGGCGTCTGGTCGTTCGGTTGGCAAAACGCGAATAGATACGTTTCCGATTAGTTCTTTGTCTAAACGGTCTTTGACTAGACGAGCGGTAACCTTGGCGCCCTTGACTCGACCGGCCATTGGTGAGGTGTTAATGCCGATGGTCATCGAAATAGCGGGATCATCAACCACGATTGGAGGCAGAGGTCGAACATCGTTTGGATCGGCAAGAGTCTCACCGATGGTGATTTCTTCAATTCCGGCTACCGCAACGATGTCACCGGCTTTAGCTTCGTCGGTGCTGAAACGCTCAAGAGCCTTGGTTTTCAGAAGCTCTGTAATTTTTACGTTTTGGGTAGAGCCATCTGAGCGCACCCAGGCAACCTGCTGCCCCTTCTTAAGGGTGCCGTTGAAAATGCGAAGCAATGCGAGTCGACCGAGGAATGGAGATGCGTCAAGGTTCGTGACATGCGCCTGCAGCGGGTGCTCATCATCAAAGGTTGGTGCCGGAATATGCTTCAAGATTGCTTGGAATAGCGGCTCAAGGTTTTCACTGTCAGGCAAAGTGCCGTCAGCCGGCTTGTTTAGGCTTGCTCGGCCCGCACGGCCTGAGGCATAAATAACCGGAAGGTCAAGAATTCCGTCAATGTCGAGATCTGGAACGTCATCGGCGAGGTCTGAGGCCAAGCCGAGCAGAAGGTCATGCGCTTCCTCAACAACCTCGTCAATTCGGGCGTCTGGTCGGTCAGTTTTGTTGACCAGCAAAATTACCGGCAATTTAGCCTCAAGCGATTTACGCAGCACAAAGCGAGTCTGAGGAAGTGGTCCTTCAGAGGCGTCAACCAAGAGAACGACGCCATCAACCATTGATAAGCCTCGTTCTACTTCACCGCCGAAGTCGGCGTGACCTGGGGTGTCAATAACGTTGATGGTGATCTCTTTGCCACCGGCAGCTGGCCCTTTGTAGGCAATAGCGGTGTTCTTGGCGAGAATGGTAATTCCTTTTTCACGCTCTAGATCACCAGAGTCCATGACGCGCTCGCCGACATCACCGTGGTCACTGAAAGATCCGGTTTGACGCAACATAGCGTCAACCAGTGTGGTTTTACCGTGGTCTACGTGAGCAACAATTGCAACGTTGCGCAGGTCATCTCTATTAACGATGGCCATGAAAAATCATCCTCTTTAGGTCGCGCAGAAAAGTTGCGCTCAATTGAATTCGGGGGTGCAGAATTGCATCTTTGAAGCCCCTGCTTTGCCAGTCTAGCGGC
The DNA here is from genome assembly GCA_041180285.1 of Actinomycetota bacterium. Taxonomy (GTDB): domain Bacteria; phylum Actinomycetota; class Actinomycetes; order Actinomycetales; family Microbacteriaceae; genus Rhodoluna. Next base: position 12,308 of record JBEGRV010000015.1, on the reverse strand, counting down.
CGAAGTGCAGAATTCCTAGGTTTAGCTGCCGCGAGGCGCTAGTGCTGCACAGTTGCCCTGCGCTAGCCTAAAGAAGCCGAAAGGCTAGAAATTCTTCGGGGAAAGTGCGGTGAAAATCCGCCACTGTCCCGCAACCGTAACTGGTGTTGCCCAGAAGTCGGAATGCCCGAGTTTTTTGAAAATCACAACCCACTGTCGCGGATAGCAGTTGAGGTCGTTTGGTCTTCCGGTCGACTTCGCTATCGAATCGGAAGGTCAAATTGTCTAGAAGCTTCAAAATTTTCCTGGCTGCGACGCTCAGTTTGACCTTGCTTATCAGCGGCAGCAGTGCTAGCGCGGCCGACAGGTTTCCGAAAACTACTGACTTCATTACCAACTCGTTCAATTCAAATTCCGGAACGGTAATTCAGCTCTTTGGAAGTAACCAATGGGGGCTCAGCCTAGAGGCGCTAATGCAGCGCAAAGGCGCCGGACTAAGTTTTGCAAAACAGCTTCGCCAGATTAGATACCTGCTGGCAACGACATCGGTGGTCACCGGCTTGAGCACAAAACCAAAATCTGGCTATCTCTACTCCAGTGAGCAACAGTTACTGCCAGGGCGAGCAGGTCTATTCCTGACCGCCAGTGCCGCACTTCGAGTTCCGAATGCACCTCTGCGAACTAGTGTGCTTTCAGCCCTAAAGACCATGATTATGAAAGATGGATCACTCAGCCTGGCCGGTGCCGGATCCATCGATTATGCCTGGGTAATTTTGGGTCTGCACAGCAACGGTCAAACATCGCTTGCCAACCTGGTCTCGGTGGCGGCACTCAAGTTACAAAATCAAGATGGCGGATTCAAATCATTTGAACAATTAAGTTCAATTGATGCCACTGGCCTCATGTTGCAAGCGTTGGTTGCAGTTCAAAAGTTAGGCACCTCCACTACGATGGCCAAGCGCAATCTAGCCGTCACTTCGGCAGTTGCCTTCCTGCAAACTAGCGACGTAAACGACAACCATTTTCAAAGTTCTGGCTCAGTCGACGTCAACGCAACCGCCTATGCAGCGATGGGTATCAAGGCTGCGGTGAGCACCAAAGCAGCTACTCCCTACATTCTTTGGCTTCGCAAACAGGTTGGCAGTGATGGCGGCCTGGTGACACCGTGGTCAAACGGTGTCGGCGACGTCTTTGCCACCGCGCAGAGCTATCTGGCGATTAGCAGCAAGAGCTACCTGGACACTCTCAAATAGTGAAAATCAAGCTTCGCCCAGTGCTCTGGTTATTGGTCCTGGCCGTAGCCATAGGATCGATTGCCTCAAACTCGACCAGACAAACTGAAATTGGCACCTCATGCACCCGTGCAGCAGTGGTTTACGTGAGCGGAGCTGAATTTTGTGTCGCTAATTTCACCGGCAGCGGTTGGGAATTACTGGAAGCGGCAAAACTCACCCCCGAGGGAACTGCCGAGTACCCAAACTCTTTCGTCTGTCGCATTGGTGGCCAGCCAGGTTTACCCGCAGAAGATTGCGTTGGCACTCCGGGAGTAAACGGTAACTCTTGGCACTATTACATTTGGGATCAGAATCGATGGCTAAGCAGCCCCATCGGTGCTGCGAGCCGTCGACTCGGTTGCGCTGATGCAGATGCCTGGGTTTTTGGAAGCTTGGAAACGCATGAGCGGCCGAACTTTTCGGCTCGGGCGATTGGCTGCAATTGATCGTCAAAACCTTGTCGACTTGGGCTGTTGCCATAGTGGCGAGCGCAACAGCGTTGCAACTTCGATCTGGAGCTTTGTCAGCGGTCTTGATGGTTGCTATCTGTGTAGCTGGTTATATCTTTTCAACGCACTCGAGGCGCAAAATTATAAAACTTGGGTTGATCCTCGCCGCCAGTGTAATTGCAGTGCGCATGGTTTTCCGGATAGTTTTTAGCGTTTCCTCAGCGTCGCCAATATTGGTAAATCTTCCACTTCTGCCAATCGATACCGGCATTAGCAAACTGACACTACTGGGACCGATTTCCACCGACACCCTGGTGTCGGGTTTTAGTGCTGGAAGTAGTTTGGCAGTCACCGTGCTGTCGTTCGCAGTTGCCAGCGCAATATCTCCCCCGAAGACTCTGCTGGCCGCAATGCCAAATCGATTTCAGCCAATCATTTTGCCTATCTATGTGGCACTTGCGCTAATTCCGGAACTAATCGAAAGCTTGAGTACCCAAAGACTCAACCGGAAAATTCGGAGGCCCTCTTCAGAGAGCAAGTGGCTTGCACGCCTATCCCCCGCCGTCGAAAGAGCTATCTCTAGGTCATCTGCGATTACGGAGAACCTACTACTTCACTCGGGTACTAACATCGGAGGCTTCGAGGCGAGCACACCGGCAATTAACTTGCCGATGTCCGGCGAGTTGGTCTGGGTTTCTGGCGATAACGGAGCAGGTAAAAGCACCCACCTGAGAATCTTGGCTCGTTGGGCGACTCAGGAGCAAAAACTCAGGGTTTTTATGTTGAGCCAAAAACATTTTTCGCTTTTTCTCACCCTGAGAGTCATCGACGAGCTACGACTAGCCGGGCGACGAGCCGGTTTCGATAAGGCCGATACTAATTACCAAATCGGAAAAATCAGTGAGGATCTGGCTATTCAGCATCTACTGTCCAGAGATGTTGATGAGCTATCCGGCGGCGAACGCAAACTCGTTGCTCTAGCAGCTGGCCTGATGAGGCAACCAGATTTATTGATTCTTGACGAGCCACTATCACAGTTGGATTCAGAAAATTCAGAACGAATTATCAACCTGATTCGCCAACTTAAATCTGCCAAATCGGTAGCAATCGTGGTGGCCGAACATCGCGATTTAGAAGACCTAGCAGACTTAGCGATCACAGTCTCTCGGGTTGATAGTTGCCGTAAATCCATCGCACACAGCGATTCTGGCATTCAAGACAAATTCACTGATGAAGCAGCACGACAGCCGAGCACGCTGCTAATAAAAGATGTTCGGATCGAAGTAAATCAAAAAGTTAGATTGGAGAGCTTTTCAGCGGAAGTTCCAGCCGGAGCGATTTTCCTACTCAACCAGCCAAATGGATTCGGGAAAACCAGTCTGCTGCAGGCGATCGCTGGCGCTACGGGCTATGAAGGTTCGGTCACATTAAATGGGTTCAACATCGAGGCCGACCAGGTTCGTTTAGTTCCCCAAGACTTGGATGGCTTTTTTTGGAATGAAACGATTGAAAAAGAATTAGCCGAAGCTGGGCTTTCTTCAGCCGATGCAGAGACGTTTTATGAGTTTGACCCAGGTCTAAGCCCTTTTGATCTTTCCGGCGGTGAGCAACGTTTGTTTGCTTTTCTAATTCAAAGCTCTAAGCAGCCAGAGTTGTTGTTGCTCGATGAGCCAACTGCAGATATTGCCGCCAGTCGAAAACCAGTTTTGGTCGAGGCGATCAAGAAAAGATCGAGGATGGGAATGTCGACCCTAATTGCCTCTCATGACCGAGAGTTCATCGATTTACTTGCCTTTTCAGATCGTGAGAATCATCGTGTTTAGTCAATTAGTTGCCTGGTTAATCGCCCCGGTCATGGTCCTGTTCTTACTAAACCGAATTAAGAGCGACAGGGCAGCTGCAGTGCTAATTGCTTTACTCGCTGGGCTGGTGAGCGTTGCCGCTCTCGCCCGCCTGCTAGGAGCAGGGTTTCTTGGCATCGAACCAGTATTTTTTCTCATTATTCTGAGCGGATTTTCATTTGGCTCGAGATTTGGATTCTTGGTTGGAGCACTCACTCTGATGGTTTCCGCTTTTATTAGCGGAGGAATAGGCCCGTGGCTTCCATTTCAAATGCTGGGAGCGGGCCTAGTTGGGCTTGGTGCTGGTTTGATACCGAGGCGCCCTGAGGGTTTTTGGCTGGTTTGCTATTCGATAATCGCAAGTTTCAGCTACGGTTTGCTCGTAACTTCGCTGACCTGGCCACTTCTCGCTGCAGAGACCGCGCTGGGTTTTGTGGCCGAGAATTCGTTGTTGCAGAATCTTGTGAACTACCTAAACTTTTCTCTTCTTAGCGGTGGCTTGGCTTGGGATCTAGGTCGGGCAATAACCACCAGTGTTCTAATTTTGATTACGAAAAAGGCCCTGTTGCCAGCCCTAAACAGAGCAGCCAACAGGGCCAATACCGACTTGGCTAAATTAGCGGAACGGTCACGAGTGACTGAAGAACGGCTGCGATAACCGCAACTGCGAACAACTGAAGATTCATTTTCCAGGTGTATTTAGCTTCGCCGCGTGCAGCATGCACCCAGAAAGCGCCCACCATGGTCAGTGCGAGCCCGATTGCAGCAGCAATTCCAAGCTGGGCAGACCAGGCAAAACCAGGAACAAAGTAGGCGGCCAGCGGAGCCAAGACCACGCCGATCGCACCAAGAATTTCAAGCCAGGCTATTAGTCGAACAACCCCAAATGGAGTTTTTTCAACCCAACCGAACCCAGCACCCAGCAGAGTTTCTCTGCTAGAACTTGCCTTAAATTTTCCTGCCTTGAAGAAGCCGAAGGCAACAAATGCAGAAACAGCCAAAGCCGCAATTGCGAAAATCCAATTCATTTTTTCTCTTTCGTCGTACTTGTTTTAATCGCCTCGGCGAATTACATTGATAAGTAAAGCACGGCTTTACTTATTTAGTCAAGGTGGGCTTTACTAATTATTGTCTGGATAATTATGGATAGGAGGTTTCGTGATGGAAGTAAAGGCCCTATGCGAGCGCAGCGATGACGGCTGGATTGTCGCGGTGCCCGAACTCGATAATTTCAAAACCACCGCTAAACGCCTAGACAAAGCAACCGACGTAATCAAAGCGCTGGCCGAGAAAACCAGTGGGGAATCGCAGTGCGACATCATCGTGAAGATTGAGGCTGTGATGCCTGGGATCATCTGCGACCTAGAAGCTGCTCAAGACAAAATGCGGGCTGCACTAAAACTTCAGGAAGAAGCATCGGGAGAAATTCGTGAGGTCGTCGGTCGAATGCGAGACGAAGGTCTCACCATGCGCGATATTGCGGTGCTACTGGGAGTTACGCCGCAGAGAGTTGCTCAACTAGCTCCCTGCAACGAAGAGCAGGCTACTAGCTAAACGCGCCAATGTGGTAGTCGCCATCCTCGCAAAATAGCGAGAACGCGAAGACCTGTGATGAAAAGTGCGCCCACTGTGATCGCCCAAAAATCAGTTGCGCCGACAAAATTAAGCCCAACCACGACCCATCCCCCGATGAATGCAATAACCGAATAAGGCTGGTGGTCGCTAAAGGCGCGTGGGATTTCGTTTACCACCACGTCTCTGAGTACGCCACCGAAAACGGCGGTGATGATTCCCATCACGATTGAGACCAACGGAGAGAGGCCGGCATTTAGCGAAATTTGAGTTCCTGATGCAGCAAAAATTCCGAGCCCCAAAGCATCAGGCCAGGTGGTTGCACGCGATGTTACTTCTAGGTGCCTAGTTCGCATGAACAACATGGCAGCCAAAACTATAACGAGCAACACCCATAGCCAGAACTCGTTCTGAACCCAGAAAAAAGGCCGGCGATCGAGCAATACATCTCGCAAAGTACCGCCACCAAAAGCGGCGAGGGCAGCCACCATTGCCATTCCGACAAAGTCAAGTTTTTTTCTAGCCGCCTCGATCAAACCCGAAACTGCAAACGCGAGTGTTCCCAAAATTTCGAATAGCAGATTCGAATTCGCGAATAAAGACTCAAGTGTTACTGCAGGATTCACAAAGATAACCTAACGCCAACTAGTTGAAATTTGTCACAGTAATCGAGCCCAAAATGTTTCAGTTGGAAAACCCTGGGAATATCAGAGCTGATCAAATCAGCCATCGACCGGCAAGAAATCTGAGTCAATTTTTAGCTGGTAGAGCGACAAATCGAGCCATCGACCGAATTTAAAGCCGACCTCGCGAACCGTGCCCGCGTGAGTGAAGCCAAGATTTTCATGCAATCGAATGCTTGCAGCATTTTCGGCATCGATGGCACCAATCATGTTTCTAATTTCGCGAGTCTTGGCAATTTCAATCAGCTCCAATAGGAGAACTTTTCCGAGACCGTTACCCCGAAAGTTTTCAGCGACATAAACCGAGTGCTCAACCGAATATTTATTTGCGGGCCTTTGTCTGAATTGGCCATAGGTTGCAAACCCCATGAGTTCACCCGAATCGGCCTGTACTCCGATAAAAGGCTGGACTAGATCATTTTTTTGTTGAAACATAACTTCGACATCGCCAAGTGTTCTTGGAAAGTAGTCGTAGAGCGAAGTCGAGTAGAGAATTTCATGATTCAAAATATCGAGCACCTGCTGACCGTGTGCGTCAAAGCTGCATTCGATTATGTTCACATCGATAGTTTGCCAGTTAAAACAAATAGGCCCGTCAAATCTGACAGGCCTACTTGCATGGGATGGTGGAGATGGGGGGAATTGAACCCCCGTCCAAAGCATTGATTCTGGGACTTCTACGGGTGTAGCTTCAATGAGGTTCTACTCGGCTCCGGTGCTAGCTTGAAGCGACATAACCGACGAGCCCAGCCCTAGTTAAAGTCCTGAGCGGCCCCAAGGCGTAACCGTTCAGCGAGATTTCTAAATGACGCCAGTACCCAGAACGAAATCAAATCTGGACTGACGGACTTTGGGCTTGTGCGCTAATTAGGCAGCAAGGGCAAAGTCGGCGCGCTTAGCATTGGCACCTATAGTTTGCAGCGGACATTAACGTGTTGACGCTACATTCACGACCCGCTTCCTCCAGGCACTAATACCCTGTCGAAACCGATCATCCCCATATTTAGTTGCCAAGCCCTCGAAATTCGAGGCACCTAAAGAATAAGCCATGGATATGACGGAGCCAATAGCCAAAGGCTTAGAAAAGACTGTGAGTTACCATTCTTTGCCCTTGGTTGACATAGCTCGAGCCGACTCGCGCTTGTCTTGAGCTTCTTTGAGAGCGTGGCGCTTGTCGTATTCCTTCTTGCCTTTGGCTAGAGCGATTTTTACCTTGGCCCGACCATCTTTGAAGTACAACTCGAGCGGGATCAGCGTGTATCCCGACTCTTTGATATTTCGCAGCAATTTACTGATTTCAGCGCCGTGCAGCAGCAACTTTCGACGCCGGCGGGAGCCAACGTTAGTCCAGCTGGCCTGCGTATATTCTGGGATGTGCACGTTCTCCAACCAGGCCTCGCCTCGGTCAATCGACGCATACCCGTCGACTAGAGAAGCACGACCAGCCCGCAGTGACTTCACTTCGGGCCCGGTTAGCACTATTCCTGCTTCATAGGTGTCTTCGATGTGATAGTCATGGCGGGCTTTGCGATTGGTGGCAACAACCTTTTGGCCGACTTCTCTAGGCATAAGGCTTCTATATTCGCAGGTAACGGCGAATTGCCAAGCCAGCTGCGGCGGCGGAGAGCAAAATACCAGCGCCCACCAAGATTGGAATTACCAATAGAGCGTCAGAAATGCCAACGAAACTGGTAAACGGCAGACGCTCAGCTAGGTAGCCCTGTACGAAAAATTGGACGATGGCGTAAACGCCCCCTCCGGCAAGCAAAGACCCCAGGGTAGCCGCAACCACACCCTCGAGGATGAACGGCAGCTGGATGTAGAAATTGCTGGCTCCGACCAAACGCATGATGCCAAGTTCACGCCTTCGACTGAATGCCGAAAGCCTGATTGTTGTGGCAATGAGCAGCGCAGCTGAAACCAACATCAGGGCCGCGATGCCAATTGCTGCAATAGATGCTGCGTTCAAAATGCTGAAGATTTGATCAAGGTAACTGCGCTGATCTCGAACCTCCTCAACACCTGCCATTCCCGAGAATGCCTCGGTAATGATGTTTGATTTCTGAGGATCCTTGAGGTTCACCCAGAAAGTCTCGTTCAACTGCTCTGGTGTGACGTATTTGGCTACAGCATTTCCTTCAAACTGCTGCTGAAAATTTTCATAGGCCTGGCCATGGTTCTCAAAATAAAACTCATCGATGTATGGGGCAAGTGTGCTCGAGGTTAGGCGGTCTTCAACTGCTAATTTGAGGTCTTCAGTTGCTTCTCCCTGGGGGCAGATCTCGTCTGGTGAAACATTTGAACATAGATAAACCGCTACCTGAGCTCGGTCGTACCAGTAGTTTTTCATCTGAGCAATTTGCAGCTGCAGCAGTGATGCCGCGCCAACAAAAGTCAGTGAAATAAAAGTCACGAGCACGATCGAGACAACCATCGAGAAATTGCGGCGCAGCCCCTGGGCCATTTCGCGCCAAACAAACGCGGCGTTCATCGAACCTCATCCTCGTCATGGAAGAACGAAATAGTTTCGATTACCTTTTGCGCAGATGTATTAGTCAACGCAGAGTCAACAATTTTGTTAGATCCGGTTGCCACTTTTTGATATCCGGCCGAGCGTTGATCCCTCAGGATTTCCCCGCCGCTAAGTTCAACTACACGCTTCTGCATTCGGTCAACGATTCCGCGATCGTGAGTAGCCATAATTACCGTGGTTCCAGCGCTGTTGATGCGCTCTATCAGCGCCATAATTTCTTGACTGGTAGCCGGGTCCAGGTTTCCGGTGGGCTCGTCGGCAAGCAAGATTGCCGGCTTGTTTACAATTGCTCGGGCAAGTGCAACACGCTGTTGCTCACCGCCGCTAAGTTCACCTGGTAGACGGTCTGCCTTTTCTGCTAGGCCAACCAAACCGAGAACATCGATGACTGCCTCTTGAATAAACCCGGGAGATTTCCCGATTACTTCAAGACTAAATGCAACATTTTGCGCCACTGTTTTGTTGGGCAGCAGTCGAAAATCTTGAAATACAACGCCCAGCTTTCGACGAAAGTATGGAACCTTACGAGAGGGAATGCTAACCAGGTTCTGACCCAGAACATGAACCGAACCGCTGCTGGGAATGTCTTCTCTGAGCATCAACCTCATCAAGGAAGACTTGCCAGAGCCAGACGCCCCGACGAGAAAGACAAAATCGCCTTTTTCAACTTCAAGAGATACACCGTTCAAGGCAGGCTTAGCCGACCCCTTGTATTTCTTGGTCACGTTAGAGATGCTGATCATTGTTTGACCAGCCTAACCTTGAGTCTGCTTTCTCCAGCGGATTCCCGCGGCAATAAATCCATCTAAATCACCGTCAAATACTGCCGACGGATTATTAACTTCATACTCCGTTCGTAAGTCTTTTACCATTTGGTAGGGGGCCAACACATAAGAGCGCATTTGCTCACCCCAGCTTGCTTTTACATCGCCGGCAATTTGTTTCTTTTTTGCTTCTTCTTCTCGCCTGCGCTGCTCTAGAAGTCTTGACTGCAAAACTCGCATCGCTGCAGCTTTATTTTGAATTTGGCTTTTTTCGTTTTGGCAGCTAACCACAATTCCTGTGGGGATGTGGGTGATGCGAACCGCAGAATCGGTAGTGTTGACCGATTGACCACCGGGGCCACTGGATCGAAAAACATCGATTCGAATTTCATTCTCAGGAATCTCAATCACATCTGTAGTTTCAATTAGCGGAACCACCTCGACAGCCGCAAAGCTGGTTTGACGCTTACCGGCTGCGTTGAATGGGCTCATTCGCACTAATCGGTGGGTTCCAGCCTCAACCGAAAGGGTTCCGAACGCAAATGCTGCGTCGACTTCAAAAGTTGCCGACTTAATTCCGGCACCTTCGGCATAGCTGACATCTAAAACTTGAACCGGCATCTTGTTTTTTTCGGCGTAACGCAGGTACATGCGCATTAGCATCTCGGCAAAATCGGTGGCGTCATCGCCGCCCGCACCAGATCTAATTGTCACAACAGCCGATCGAGCATCGTATTCGCCGTTCAGGAGAGTTTGAACCTCTAGCTCTGCCAGAGTTTGCTCAAGATTGCTCAACTCTTGCTTGGCCTCGTGTTGAGCAGCGCGATCGTCTTCAGCGTTTGCCATTTCAACCAAGACTTCTAGGTCATCAAGTTGGGACTTGAGCAATTGCACCTTTTCAAGCAATGTCTGTTTTTGCGATAGCGCTGAAGTAACCTTTTGCGCCATCGCTTGGTCATCCCACAAATTTGGATCAGCTGCCTGCTCTTTCAGCTCGGCAATTTCCTGCACCAAAAGATCTGGTTTGATCACCTGCGTAATCTCGCTCAGTTTTGCTCTTGCATCGCGAATTTCGATGTCTAGATTTATCTCGGCCATGACCTGAATAGTTTAGGCGGGGCCTAACATGGTGCCGTGGCAATCAAACCTAAATTCCAAATTCGCTCGCTAATCGTTCCGGTTTATTTGCCAACTGTAGTTTTCTCCATCGGCGAGGCAGCACTCATCCCAACAATTCCTGCAAATGCCAGCGACCTTGGTTCATCTCTGGCGCTGGCAGGACTGATCGCAGGCTTGTTTATGATCGGAACCATGCTGGCTGACTTACCAGCTGCGAAGCTGGTGCACAAGATCGGCGAACGCTTGGCGATGGTCTATTCAGGATTATTCGCGGCCCTAGGAGGCCTGTTAGCTGCACTTACCGACAGCCTGCTGCTACTTGCCATCAGCGTGTTCTTGATTGGCTGCGGACACGCAGTCTTCGCCCTGGCTCGCCACTCTTACATCACGGCCGCGGTGCCGCCTAGCCATCGAGGCAGGGCCCTTTCGACCCTAGGTGGCATGTTCCGCCTCGGCGGTTTTATCGGCCCACTTCTAGGTGCGTTGGTTCTCAGCCTTTCAGAGTTGCACAGCGTCTACTGGATGGCGCTCTGTCTGTTTGCTCTTGCAGCGCTGATTCTTTTGTTTTTTGCAAAAGATGACAGAGAGGAAACAGCCGATCACGGCGAGTTCACGATCTGGTCGACGATTGCCAAGAACCGGAGAAACCTTCTCACCTTGGGTATTCCTGCCTCACTCTTGGCCGCAATGAGAACTCTTCGAGCGGTGGGCCTGCCACTGTGGGGAACCTCAATTGGCCTATCGGCAGCCGAAATTTCGCTATGCCTCGGAGTCTCCGCAGCCATAGATTTGGCACTGTTTTACACATCTGGTCAAATAATGGATCGTTTCGGAAGACGCTGGGTGGCGATCCCTTCTCTTCTTGGAATGAGCATGGCTCAGCTTTTGTATTTTTTAGCAGTTGATGGATCGACATTCCTGGCGCTGGCGCTATTGATGGCGCTTTCCAACGGAATTGGCGCCGGATTGGTTTTACTCATCGGTGCCGACATGGCTCCTGCAGAAAAACGCAGTGAATTTTTGGCCGCCTACCGACTTCTCATCGACTCTGCGACAGCCGCCGCGCCGGTTGGTTTATCTATAATTACCGCAGTTGCGGGCCTGACCACCGGGCTAGGTTTCTTTGGAATTCTGGGGATAGCAGGTGCGGCAATGTTCGCAAGATACTTACCAAAACTCCGCTAATCTGATCGCGCGCTGGAATGGGCACATACTTTGTGGCCACCCGGCGTTGCCAAGCAAACCTGAGCAGTTGTTGTTTCTGCAATTTTCTCTACTTTTGAGCTAATGAATTTGGCTTGGCCGAGCTGTATCAATTTCAAATAATCACCCGGATCAAACCCCATTTCTGAAGCCAGCGCCAAGCCATCCGAGACGTTCTGAGCTCGCGATTCAGTTAGGAAAAGCACTCCGGCGGTGTAAATAGCCGCGCTCGCTAGAAGTGAAAGCACTGTGCTCAACAAACCGATTGGGATCAACATATTTATCGAGGAAGCACCAGGCTGGCCGAGGAGCTACTTGAGGAAACTTTTCCGAACCAAAATTCGTTTTCTTGGCCGCATTCAGCGATGCAGGTCAGTTCAGTCGAAATAGGCAGCTGAATGCCAAATTGCTGAAAGGTCTCGAGAGCGACAGCATGAAAATCTGAGTTTGTTTCTGCGCCGCTTCTTAGTGCCTGTCGAACAGCTGATTCCAGCGCCAATTCGAGGCGAAACTGCTGTGTCAAATTTAGCAAAAGGGAGAGCAAAAGCGCAGGGAGCGCAAGACCAAAAATTACGAATTCAATCGTCGCGCTGCCCTGATCCGATTTGGGTCTAGTCACCAATTAACAACTCACTTCTGCTCTCGGACTTGATTTGAACAGGCCGAACTAAACCGAACGGAATGTTCCATAACGGGACATAGCTCACCTGAACTGAAATTGCCCCCGATACGCTTGATTTTGAACATTGGGTCGTAAGTCGATAAGCCCTAATCAGTCTCGCTGGCAGAAGATCTTGAAATCTGCTGCAGGCTGAAAATTCAGATTGATCAGCAAGGGCACCGTAGTTAGCAGCCTCAATCACAGTGGCTCTGATCATCATGGCGGAGAAA
>JBEGRV010000014.1:0-22855 GCA_041180285.1 Actinomycetota bacterium | reverse complement strand
GCGGCTATTCGATGTTGCCTTGGCTACTGGCGATGACCGGCTGGGTTGTCGATTCGGTTCAATCTTCCGATCGTTTTCTGTACGACCTAAGGCTCACCATTTCAGAATTGGTTGCCGAATGCATGTACCGCTTGATCTCCGAGTTTGCGCATGGCAAATCCGCGCGCTACTACTCAGAGGCACTGGAGTCTCATCGCCCTCAATTAGGGGATGACCTGCAAATGCGCTCGTATGCGGATGTTCCGATGGGCGCGATGTGGACTTGGCCTGAGGTCGGTGCGCCTATGCAGACCTACATTGCAGATTTGAAAGGCGCCTCATCGGTTGCCCACGTCTATGGTAAAACTCACACCGGCTGCGAATCCTTCAGCACATTCGCTAGGCCTTTTGTCTACTCACCGAGCACACTGAAACCTGTGGCTGATCTCGAGTTGACGCTTGGGGTTACTGTTTTCAACATCCATTCTTCGCCTCATCAGCCAGATAACGTTGGTGGCCCCGGTGTAACCCTGGCGCCAACCCTCGGCCAAGTTTTCACCAGAAATGAAACCTGGTCTGAGAGCGCAAAACCTTGGGTTGACTATCTAACCCGGTCGTGCGCTGCACTCAACATCGGTAGCCCAGTGGCCCAACTTCTGTATTTCATCGGGGAAGAGGCCCCGGTCACCGCAATTTGGGGTGACCGTGAATTCGAAGTTCCTTCCGGTTATGACTTTGATTTAGTTTCGAAGCCCGGTCTTCTCACGCAAATTTCGGTGACTGACGGCAAGCTCGCGAGTGCTCAGGGAAACTACGATCTTCTATACCTCGGTGGCAATTCAGAGAAATTGACGCTTGAGACAATTCAGAAATTGATTGATCTAGCCGCAGCGGGGGTTCCTATTTTTGGATCGCTCCCTACCAGTTCGCCGAGCCTTAGCGATGACCAAAACGAGTTTCAGAGCTTGGTTGAAGCACTTGCAGCTAGCGACAATTTTTATTCGGTAAACACAGAAGCCGCAGCAATTGCTTTAGCTGAACAGCTAGGCATCACCCGTGCTGATTGGCGTTTCAAAGTTGGCGATAAAGAACTCGATGCTTCGTACACTCCGAGAGCTGACATTCGATGCATCCATCGAGCTGATTGTGATTCAGACCTCTATTTTGTTTCAAATACTGCACTGGAAAACCTCGAGCTATCGGCAACTTTTTCTGCCCAACGCAACTATGCATACCTAATTGATTCGGCCTCGCCTGAAAAAATCTTCGAGCTCGAAGAGTCAAATGACGAATTCCAAATCAAGCTTGGCCCCTACGCTTCAGTCTTTGTGCTGCTTTGTGATTCACCGGTCGAGCATGCTTCAACCATGCCAGTGAACCGGTCGGAAGATGTGATCAGCAGCTGGGTTGCAAAATTCGATGATTTGGAGATCGAATCTGGTGCGACGTTCGACTGGTCAACTTCATCCGTTGAATCCATTCGCTACCACTCGGGCAGCGCGAAATTCAAAACTTCGATCCAGCTCGAGCAGGCGCATGAAGCAAAGTATGCATTGGGTTTCGATGACTTTTCCGCAGTAATTGACGTCTTTGTGAATAACAACTTCGCTGGCACAGTCTGGGCTTTCGGCCAGGAAATCGACATCAGCGATTACGTGCGCCCAGGTCAAAATGACGTTGAGTTGGTTGTAAAGAACAACTGGCGTAACCGGCTCATTGGAGACCAATACGGCAAAACAAGACTCGCAAGCTCGGTGCCTACCTATTTGGGCTACCCAATATTTGAGCCTGATGCCGAATTGATGCCGGCTGGCCTCTTGGCGCCGGTCAAAATAGTCGTTCGTTAACTCTTACTACTCTGGAAAACGCAGGATCGAAACTCGGGCGCACGAGATTTTTCGCAGGGGAAGAAAGTTGAGCCGCTCATCTCCGTTGAGGTTGCGAGCTGAAATCCATTCATTATTTTTGAATGCCCCCTCTTCGACGATATCGATTTCCACTCGAAACCCTGGAATTTCAAAATCTACGTTTATGCCTTTTCCGATTAGTAGAAACCTGTCTACGGCTTCTCGAATTATCAATGCGAATGGCCGCTGATCTGTATTTGAGGGGATGAAAACCGGTGAATCGTCCAGCTCTGATTGTTCGGCCCAATCCTGAATTGCAAGATCTACACCAGCTACCTCAACGAACCTTTTCATCCCAGCAAGGCTATTTTTCGCCTTTACAGTTACCTCGTCGAACTCGACGAGGGCACTGGGCTCATCCGTTTCAAGTACGACAGCACGGATTGTGTTTGTTGACTGTGCATTTGAGATTATTCCAGTCGCTTCGCGCAGAACACCGAATGATTCCGACATGAGATTACCGATGCGTCCCTCTTCAGCCCCGAACATTGAATAGCCAATGGCCCCGTAGTTACCCAGGGCTGCAAAAAGATTTCCGGCAATGTGACGGCTCTCGGGTATGAATAGGGCATTATCGGCTCTTGAGTAGGTTTCCATTACCGGCAACGCATCCCTAATGTAGATATCGGGAGAGACAAAATCTAGCGCTGGTGCGATCAGGCGCCAAACGTCAATAACGTTCTCACTTGGCCCACCGCTTGGCCAATGCCCAGCTTCCGTCTGGCCTTCCTGCGGACCCAGCCACGCGTTCGCGTACATCGGGATGTCCTTTATTTGTTTCCCGGCTCGGGCTATTTCATTCAAGAAGCTGGCAAAACCCCAGGCCATAAAAACTTCGTGCCCTTGCCACTGGTCGCCAACTACTTCGGCCCAAGTTCCGGATTTGCCAAAGTGCTTCTCTATCTCGATTGGCACCTGAGTTGACCAAGCCTCGTTTGCCCCCAAGCTATAGTCGCGGCTGGCGCCAAGGATGCCGACCTCGTTTTCGACCTGAACCATTACTACGGTGTTTTGCCTGTCGTGCTCAGCAAGGTGAGCCATCAGTACCTGAAAAGCTGACTTATCTGCTTCAAGTAGGCTTTTGCTAAAAACAGACAATGTAGGTGTTCCGGTCGGTTTCGAATCGGGAGTCTTGAGCGCGCGTGGAAACTTTTTTGTGTCGCTTCTCACCCAATTTGGAGTGTAGGTTGAAGCTGCATTTTTGAAGCTGCCGAACCAAATCAGCACCAGACGCAAACGGTGAGCTCTAGCTACTTCAAGCTGGTGGTCAAGCAGAGAAAAATCGAAATTACCTTCCTCCGGCTCAAACTGCTGCCAACTAACGGGGGAAATTAGAAAGTTGTAATTAAGCGCAGCAGCTTTTGAAAATGTCTTTTCAATGTATTTTTTGTCGGAAGAGGATGAATTATGAATCTGCCCTCCGAGGAGTATTTGCTGCACGCCATCGATCTCGAGGACAAACCCATGGCCTGTTTTTGAAAGTTTTGGGTTGGTCATCGAATTTCATCTTTCTTTGAAAGGGTTTATTTAGCGTGCCATGTCTGGACCCAGAATTCGAGCCCAGACATGGTGTGGTTGTTAGCTAACGGAAGGTCTCTTCGAATGTCTCGTAAGGCTTAGGTGGCATCGGAGAAAGTTGCTGGCTTTCAGTGTTGGTGTACGGCCAGTGCTCGTTTACCACTGGCTGGTCAGGCTGCGGCATGAAGTAAACCTGCCCTCCTTCACCGAAATACTTGATGTCGAGGGCAAATGCTTCAGCATTTTTCGAGGCGAATGAAACCCAGTTTTCTTCGAACGGCGCCCTTGCAATTTCGTAGCAGCGGAATGTCAATATCTTCCACTCACCGTCTTGGAACAAAAAGTCGAGGGCATATTTGCACCAGACCCAGTGAGCCCAAACCTTCTTACCGTTTACCACCTGAGGAGAAAACATGTAGTCAGGCATCTTCTCAGCGTGCTCAGGATCAGTCAAGCCAGATTCGGTACCTGCCATGATCCACACACCTTTGGCAGTTTTTCCGTCGGCGGCAACCTCGATTACTGGGGTTGTCGACATGTGCAAAATTAACTTGCCTTTTGGTGCAGGTCGGTTTTCGTGGTACTCCATCACGCTGTCGTAATTGGTGTACTCGCCGGTATTGGTGTAGACCGCACGAATGCCCTCTGTGCCGCGCTTGACCCAAAGGTCTTTGATTAGGTCATCGCGAAACGCATTGTGGTAGAAGTGATAGCGGTTGAAAATGTTTTCAACCTCTCCACGAGCCTTCAGGCGGAAATTTTCGGCCTCAAGTGACGCGATTTTTGTTTCAATTGCTGTGATTTTTTCTTCGAGATTCAATGTCTTCATTGACTTTCTCTAGGTGGGATGGCTCTCCCGTGATTTGCCAAATGCCTAAACGGCATAAGTAGATATTTACCTTACTTTTGCAGAAAATCACTAAAAGTGTCTAAAATGATACCGATCGAGGGATCAACCGTTTTGGCAGGTTGCCGTATCAGTAAGGTGAAGCAATGGTTGCTTACTCCGCAAACATCGACCTACTTTTCAAAGAATTTGAAACCACCGAGCAGCGAATCGAAGCTGCTGCCAAGGCAGGTTTTCACCACGTAGAGATGTGGATGACCTCACACCTCGATCTCGCTAGCGTCAAAGCTGTTGCCGATGCTAACGATGTCCAGATCACCTCAATTCTTGCCGAACCTCGCTTCAGCTTTACTATGCCAGGGGTCGACATGAACGTGTTCTTCGATGGCCTGCGTGAATCAATCAAGCGCGCCAAAGCTTTGGGGGCACCGAGAATCGTGCTCGGTTCAGGAATGGGCTTTCCGGGTAAAAAGCGCCAGCAAAACCTCGACGAGCTAGTGGTCGTCTTCAAAGAGGCAGCGAAGATTGCTGAGGCAGAAAACATTCAGCTAGTGCTTGAGCCGGTCAATACTCGAGTTGACCACCCAGGTGCCTTGCTCGACCGAACCGCAGAGGCCATTTACATTGCTGATCAAATTGGATCGCCAAACTTCAAGATTCTTTACGACATCTATCATTCAGTTGTCGAGGGCGAGAACCCGCTTGAGATTTTGGCAAACAACATTTCATCAATCGGCTACCTTCAGCTAGCTGACACCCCGGGCCGTGGTGAGCCAGGCTCAGGCAAGATCGACTGGAAGCCGATTTTGGCGGCTGTCGAAACAAGCGGATACCGAGACCAAATTGGCCTTGAGTATTACCCAACCAAAGAGACAGTTGCCTCTTTGGAATACCTACGCAGTTTGTAATCCATAAGAAGCAAGTTGGCGCAGTGTTGCGTCGAGAGGAATCATCAATGTCAAACCCACACATCGTAATTGTTGGCAGCGGACCGATCGGCGCAACCTACGCTCGCGAAATTCTTGAGGGCCACCCCACTGCAACTGTGACCATGCTTGAGCTCGGCCCTCAGCTAACCGATAGACCAGGCGCTTCAGTTAAGAACATCGTTGACGAAGATGCACGCGCCAAAGCACGCGCTATGTCCCAGGGGCCACAGGCCGATGAAGCTTCTAGGGCAAAACTGGGATTGCCATATTTGCAAGAAGGGACGCTCACTGCTCGTCAGGGAACACACCTGATTGATTACCAAGGCCCAGGATCTGGGCACGCATCTTCTTTCCCGATGGCCTCGATTTCAACCAACGTTGGTGGCCAAGGTGCCCACTGGACCTGCGCGGTGCCTCGACCGATGTTTAGCGAAAAAATCGACTTCATCCCTGAAAACGAATGGGAAGAAGTAATCAGTCGCGCAGAAGTATTGATCAGGGCAAACAAAGAGCCATTCAAGAAATCAAGAATCGGCAAAGCAATTCAAGCTGTTTTGCAGGATGAATTTGCTGACATTTCTCGCGGAGACATCAAGCCCTGCGCTCTACCAATCGCCGCCGAAGAGCAGCCTGATGGCCGCATGATTTGGGCTGGAACCGACTTCGTATTCGGCCAACTAATTGAAGATGGCAATCCGCTTGCAGAGCGCTTTACGCTTCGATCGTTGACCATGGCTCGCAAAATTCTGATGGATGGCAACCGCGCAATCGGTGTGCTCATTGAAGATGCTGTTACGGGTGAACAAAATGAATTACATGCCGATCGAGTAATCGTTGCCGCCGATGCAGTTCGCACTCCTCAGCTACTGTGGGCGTCAGGAATTCGCCCAAAGGCACTGGGGCACTACCTAACCGAGCACCCTGTTTCGTTCAGCGTTATTGCCATCGACGGGAAAAAGATTGGCAAGTATGCTACTGAAGCTGATCTTGAGGACGAGCGTGCGCTTGTAGCCCTGAGCCCGCACGACCCGATCAGCGCAGTAACTCGCGTTCCGTTTATTGAGCCCGAACACCCATTCTCAGCTCAGATTATGTTTGTTCAGTCAACCCCGTTCCCAATGCCCGATGACAGCCCATTCAAAAACAACAAGTGGGGCTATGCCATGGCTGGCTGGGGCGGTTGCAAGTACCCTCGCTTCGAAGACGCGATCACATTTGACGACAACGAGCTTGACTACCGTGGCTTCCCGAATATCACTATCACCTACGAGCTAACGCAACGTGAAAAGGATGAAATGGCTGTAGCGCAGCAATTCCAGCGCCGAGCTGCTGATGCTTTGGGTCAATTCATTCCTGGTGTTGGCGAACCAAAGCTGATGGCTCCAGGCACCAGCCTTCACTATATGGGTACCCACCGAATTGGAACCGTCGACGATGGCACCAGTGTTTGCGACACCTACTCGAGAGTCTGGGGCACCGAAAACCTTTACACCGGCGGTAACGGAACCATTCCGACCGCTAACGCGGTTAACCCTACGCTGACCAGCATGGCCATTGCGGTTCGAGGTGCGCGCAAGCTGATTGAAGAGCTTTCTTAGGCGTGGACAAATCACTACTGCCGTCAAACTTTAATCGGCTCTACTACTCTCTTTTTCTGCTTGTTTTTCTCGGCGCACTCGACACCTCAATAATTGCAACCGCATTACCAACGATCGTTGGTGATTTCGATGTAACCGAAAATATTTCGTGGGTTATCGTCGGCTATAACTTGGCTGCCGGTCTGGCTCTGCCTGTATTCGGAAAGCTAGTAGACAAATACGGGTCTTCACGTCTAATCGGCTGGACGTTGGGCTTCTTTTTATTCGCCTCTGTTTTGTGCGGCATGGCTCCAACGATCGAGTTTCTAACCTTTGCAAGAGCTCTTCAAGGGTTGGGTGGTGCCGGAATTGGAGTTCTACCGCTAACGATTTTGACTTCAATCTTGCCCGAGAGATACCGACCCAGATACATGGCGCCCATCAGCATCGTTTGGGCTGTGGCTGCAATCGGAGGTCCGGTTCTTGGTGGGTTACTGACCGATGCGTTCGGCTGGCGCTGGAATTTCTGGATTAATGTTCCAATCGGTCTGGTTACATTTATCCTGATTCGCAAAGTGCTGCCCAAAAATGAAAATCTAAAGCCCGGAAAACTATTTGACGTCTCCACCTACATTTTCTTCATCGCAGCCAGCGTGCTTTTAGTTTTGTCTTTGAACGGCCTGACCGAAGCCATGACCACCGAAATCAGTGGAGCTTTCCCGCTGCTATGGCTCGCGGGTGCTGCACTGGTGTTGTTCTTCTGGAGATCCTTCAAGGCCAGCAACCCTGTAATTCCGGTACGGAGTTTTACCAGCAGGGGAGCAATCACTGCACTGGCTATCGCGACCATCAGTGGAGCTAACCTTTTCCCTATTGCCGCCTACGTTCCTTCATTACTCCAGATGTCATTCGATTTTCCTGGCTGGCTAGCAGGTATGGCGATTGGCCCTATGGTTCTGGCCATGCTCGGGGTATCAATCCTCATCACTAGACGAGTTGGGCGCACCGGTAGGTTTACAAAGTATCCCGTAATTGGCAGTGCAATCGCAGGCTTAGCCATGTTGTCCGCCTATCTTTTTGGCGAAACTTTGGGAGCCTGGTGGATTGTTGTTGCGCTCGGAATCGCCGGAGCCGGATTGGGTTTTTACGTTCAGCTGAACCTCACCCTGGTGCAGGCATTTACCGCGGCGAAATTTCTGGGCTCAATTACCTCAACGGTCTCTGTTTTGCGAGATCTATCAAGCTCAGTCGTCTCAACGATTGCCGGTGGTATTTTTGGGTTCGGGGTAGTGAATCTACTTAGCAAACTCACTCTTCCAGAAGGTTTGACACCTTCTTCGGTCTCGCCATCAGACCTCGCCACAATGGATGCGGCCCTAAAGCAAGACATTCAGGATGCCTACTTTGCAGCCTATGAGCCGGTGTTCCTTAATTCCGCGTTCGCCTATGTTTTTGTTTTTGCACTCGCGCTAACATTGCCAAAGATCGATTTGAAAACAGATCGGGCACACTAGCTAGTTTTTGCTAACAGCAACATAACGATTGCAAAAAAATACATCACTTATGTTTTTTTTAGGAAAAAGTCTGTAATGTAATACCAAAGAGCTGCTCAGCGGTTCTTCGTTTCTGGCGAACCCACCAGAGATCTGACAAAGAAGTCATGAAAGGTATTCCATGATTAAGTTCAATGGCAAGAGAGTAATCTCAGCCGCTGCCGCTGCCGCTCTGGCAGCCAGCTCAATCGTGGCCTTGGGCACCCCTGCTCAGGCTGCAGAAACCATCACCTTCTGGGGTGCAACGGCAGCCCAGGGTGGTAAGAACCAGTTCCAGAACGTTGCAGACGCATTCAATGCATCTCAGACCAAGTACAAGGTTGAATTTCAGGCTAAAGGAGCAGCTGGCGACTACGGTACTGCTCTAAGTGCCGCAGCTCAGGCAAACGCACTTCCAGACGTATTCATGGTGCAGCCTGGAATCGGTTCGACCCTATCGCTGCTTCCATTTGCTCGCGCAGGTCAGCTAGCTACCATCACCGGCAGTGCAGCAGCAAAGGCAAACCCAGCTTCTGAGAAATTGCTACTTAGCGTTGGCAAGAACTACTACGGCACCGTATTCGACATGTCGCCTGGTGGAGCAGTTGTTAACACCTCGCTCCTCAAGAAAGACGGCCTATCTTGGCCAACCACCTACAGCGGCTTGCTATCACTTTGCTCGGCAGCGAAAGCTAAAGGTAAGAGCCTATTTACCATCGCTGGTTCAAACTCATCGAACAACGGTTTGATGGCACTGAACATGATTGCAACCAACGTTTACGGTGCTGACCCATCATGGAACCTCAAGCGTGAGCAGGGCAAGGTCAAGTTTGCAACCTCTGCAAGCTGGAAGCGTACCTTGAACCAGGTCGTAGAAATGAACAAGGCCGGCTGCTTCCAAGATGCACCTCAGGCTGGTTCATTCGGAACCATCAACGGCAACATTTCATCAGGTAAGTCATACGCCGCATTTGTCCCGGGCGGTATCGCTCTAACCTGGAGTAAGCAGTACAACTCAACCTTCCACGTTTACCCAATGCCAGTTGCTGACAAGGCTTCTAGCCAGCGCGTAATGTACGGATCAAGTTACGCTGCTGTAATCAACAAGAAGACCAAGCAGCTTGCAGGTGCTCGAGCATTCCTGAACTTCATTGCTTCAAGCAAGGGTCAGAACGCGTACCAGAGCATTACCGGTGGTCTACCTAACAATGGTGACTTCGACGCTGTCAAGACCCCTCACTTCTCAAAGGTTGCTGAGTTCTTGGTTGGCAAGAAGACCACTCCTCCTGCTAACAACTCATTCCCACAGGCTCAGACCTATGTGAAGATGGGCGAAGGAATCCAGGCGCTATTTACCGGACAGGCAACTGTTGACCAGGTGCTATCGTCAATGGATTCAACCTGGCGCTAAGTCAGATTCAGACAACTGAACAAATAGCACCAAAACAAAGGAAGTAAGAAGTGGCCCCTAGAGTTCGCGAAGATGAAAATCGAAGCGAACCTGGGGGCCCACTTTCTTCCGTGAAGTCGAATGGTAAGAAAAAAGTGAGCAAGAACACTGGTAAGAAATTAGTTCAGTTTGGAAGCTGGTGGTGGGCACTTCCCGGTCTGGCAGTGGTTCTGGCCGTGCACTACATTGCCACCGGCTACGGCGCGGCCTACGCCTTCACCAACTTCACTGGCCTAGGTGATTTTCAGTGGATCGGCTTAGATAACTTTGCCCGATTGACTCAAGACCCAGAGGTTCTAGGTTCGATATCGAACACTTTTGTGCTGGGCATCCTGTACTTCCTCGTGGTAAACATTTTGGGGCTTGGGTTCGCTCTCGCTCTAAACAGAACTTTGAAGACACGCTATCTTTTGCGCGTTGTTTTATTTCTTCCGGTAGTACTCAGCTCTCTTGCTGTTTCCTATATCTGGAAGTTCATTTTTGAACCGACCGGACCGCTTAACAATATTTTGGCTTCACTTGGTCTGCCCGGAGATACGTTGTGGCTAGCAGACAGCAAAACTGCCCTCTGGACAGTCCTAACCGTAATGATTTGGCAGCACATTGGTATCCCAATGGTGATCTTCTTGGCTGGCCTGGCCTTGGTTCCTCAAGAGCTTGAAGAAGCCGCAGCCATCGATGGCGCATCAGCCTTCTCTAGATTCAGACTAATTACGCTGCCTCTCATCCAGCCGGCAATTGCGATTTCCACCACGCTTTCACTAGTAAGCGGCCTAAGAGTCTTTGACCAGGTAAGAGCCCTAACCGGTGGAGGCCCATACGGTGCCTCTGAAACCCTCTCATCTGTCGTTTACAAATACACATTTGAATACTCTGACTATGGCTATGGAGCTTCGCTGGCGACCGTCTTCGCTATCGTGCTTGCGGCTGCCGCTGCCATCCAGCTGTTCATCACACGAGACAGGTCGGCTAAATAATGTTTAGATACACCAAACTTTCATTTCTTCGAGAAATTGCAGTCTGGATAGTTGCTCTTGCGCTACTCTCACCTTTCTATCTGCTGGTGGCAAATGCGTTCAAAAGTTTTGAACAAGTATCGATGAACCCAATTTCCCCACCGACCGAGTACAAGTTTGACAACTTTATTGCCGTACTTACTTCTCAAGATGTGGCGCCGGTATTTCTTGGTCTACTCAACAGCGCAATTTCCACCACTATAGGCGTGCTGATTCTAATTTTCCTAGGCTCGACAACAGCCTATGTTTTGTCACGAAAAGCGAGCAGACTCAGTAATTTTGCCTACTACGGAATTTTGGTTGGAATTATTGTTCCTGCCCAGCTTGCTATCGTGCCAATTTTCGTGGGTGCACGAGCCCTCGGCCTCCTTGGAAACATTTGGGGGCTGGGAGTTATTTTTGGGCTGACTTTGCTGCCGCTGGCAGTGTTCTTGTACGGCGGGTTCGTGCGAAACCTGCCAACCGATTATGAAGAAGCAGCATTTATTGATGGCTCTTCGCGCTGGAAGACATTCATAAAGATTGTTTTCCCTTTGCTAAGCCCGGCTACCGGAACCGTAGCAATTATGGGCGGCCTAATTATGTGGAATGACTTCTTCACACCTTTGATCTTCTTGAACGGTTCCCAGTCTCCAACCATTAACTTGGTCATCAGCTACTGGGCAAGCCAAGGGGTAGTAACAGAGTGGAATAAGGTGTTCGCTCTGCTCATTCTGGCGATGATTCCGATTACCTTCCTATATCTTGTATTCCAGAAGAAGTTCATCCAGGGCTTCTCTGGCGGAATCAAGAGCTAAGCTCTCCAGAGAGAAAAGGGGTGCCGAATGTCGGCACCCCTTTATTTCTTTACAGTTTGCTAAACCAGAGCTCTGGGAGTGCTCTCGGTCACCCATTTGTTCATGTGTGATCTGTTGAAAATCTGGGTTTGAGCCAAAGCTGCGCCGCCGATCAGGCCTTCTTCGTGGTTTGGGTTTGCAGCGATAATTCGCAGGTCTCTAGTTGCTAGCGGAAGCGAACGACGGTATACCGTCTGGCGAACGGCGGCCAAAAACAGATCTCCGGTAGCGGCAATCGTGCCGCCAACAACAACAATGCCCGGGTTGAAGAAGTTGACCAGGGTCGCGAGGGTTTCACCAACGATGCGACCAGAGCGCGCAATTGCTTCAACACAAAAAGCGTCTGCAGAGTTGGCTCCCTCCGAAATATCAATTGGCGCCAAATAACCCTTTTTACTTAGCCGCTCGGCTAGAAAATCAGACTTGCCAGCTTTTGCAGCCGCCTCACCGTCGCGAGCTAACGCCCAGCCGCCGGCTACCGCCTCGAGGCATCCGATTTGACCACAGCGGCAAACAATCTTTGATTCATCAGCCACGCCTACGTGACCGATATCTCCGGCAGAACCATTGGCGCCACGGTGAACGTTGCCGCTTGAGATCACTCCGGCCCCGATGCCAGAACCAACCTTGATGAAAAGAAGGTTATCTACTGCAGTGCCGTAGAGGTTTTCGCTACGTAGCACTGCCTCTTCGCCCAAAGCCATCAAATTCACATCGTTGTCGACCCAGCAGGGAGCGCCAAAGACTTTGGTCATGTATTCAGGAATGTCGAACGCATTCCAGCCCGGCATGATTGGTGGCGCGACCGGCTTTCCTGTTTCAAATTCAACCGGACCGGGAACTCCAACAATCGAGGCCCAGACCTGTTCGAATTTATTGTCAGCCTGAATTCTCTTGGCCACTTCAATAATTCGGTCCAGTGATTTTTCTGGACCAACCGAAATGTCCCAATTTTCGTGATGGCTGGCTAAGACTTTTCCGGCTAGGTCGGTAATTGCAACACCGAAGTTTCTTGCCCCAAACAGGGCAACCACAAAGGTGCCAATTTCGTATTTGAAGCGCAAGTTTCGCGGAACTCGACCACCGGTAGATACGCCGAAGTCGGCATCTTCAAGCAGCCCGAGTGCGATGGCCTCGTCTACACGTTGCGAGACGATGCTGCGCCCCAGGCCTGAAAGTCGGCCGAGGTCTGAACGTGTCACGGCCTTGCCGGTTCGAACCAGTTCGGTCAGCACAAACAGGGCGTCATGCTGCTCAATTGACATCTCGCCGACTGTTACGACTGTCTCTGGTGATGACACTTTTGCTCCCCACGCCAAAAATAACGATTGCATAAGCCAAATTGACTTTTGCAGAAAATCTGCAATAAACTCAACATAACCATCAAAAGATGGCTAAGTTGTTATCAAGTTTAGTGGGCAGCAGGCGAAAGCATCGACGTGGATGTTTCAACTTATGTTCAATAGGAGCAGATTCAAAGATGAAAGCTGCAATCATCGGCACCGGCTTCATGGGCCATGTACATGCTCAGGCTATCCAGGCAAACGGTATTGAATTGATTGGCTTCGCCGGCAGTTCAAAGGCAAAGGCCGATGCAATCGCTGCCGAGTTTCCTGGATCAAAAGGTTTTGCGTCCATCTCAGATTTGCTAGATCAGAACCCCGATGTGGTTCACGTTTGCACCCCAAACGCTGAGCACCTAAATCACGCTAGAGCTGCCATCGAGCGCGGCATTAGCGTCATCGTCGAGAAGCCACTTGCTACCAATCTCGAAGATTCACAAACTCTTGCCGAACTGGGCAACAGCGTTAAGGTCGCCGCTGTGCCGTTTGTCTACCGCTACCACGCGATTGTTCTTGAGCTCAAGCGTCGAATCGCTGAAAACCCAACGAACAAGCTTTGGCTCTTGCACGGCTCGTACCTGCAAGACTGGCTGGCTGGCAGCATGACCACCAACTGGCGAAGTAACTCAAAGTTGGGTGGGCCAACACGAGCATTTGGTGACATCGGAGTTCACTGGTTTGACCTCATGGAATTCACCACCGGCCACCGCGTGACCAGACTGTCGGCACAGTTTGCCCGAGTGCACGAGAGTGACACTGAAGATGGTGCCCTAGTTCAGTTTGAAACTGACAAGGGTGCGGTTGGATCAGCTGTGATTAGCCAGTGCAGCGCTGGTCGCTCAAACCGACTCTGGTTCTCATTCGACGGCACCGAAGAGTCTTATTCATTTGATCAAGAGCACCCTGAAACCGGATGGGTCGGCACCTTGGCCGACAACCGCATCGTTCGCCGTGATCCAAATGTTCAAACTGGTCTTGCCAAGCGAGCTAATTCATTACCAGCCGGCCACCCTCAGGGTTATCAGACCTGCTTCAACGACATGGTCGCCGACGTTTACGCTGAGCTTCAGGGCGGCAAACGTTCAGAAGTCCTAGCTCGTTTTGAAGACGGTCTTCGTGCCGCACAGCTAATCGATGCCGTGCTTCAGTCGGTTGAAGTAGGCGGTTGGGTTGACGTTCGCGAGCTGGCCCGCGTCTAATGAAAAAGATTGTCGTTGTCGGTTCTGGCCCAATCGGCTCTGCCTTTGCGAAAAAGGTTCACGAGCTTGACGCTAACGCGCAGATCACCATGTTTGAGGTCGGCCCTGCGGCAACTAACCCACCTGGTCGACACGTTAGAAGTGTTGACTCAGAGGCAGAAATGCTAGAGGCTCAGCAGGCGAGCCAGGGCCCTAAGGCCAACTCCCGCCAAGATGCCGGCAAGATGCACACCGGAGTGGTCACCGCCCGCCCAGGAACATTTCTAGTCGAAGATGGCAAAGCCGATTCACAAATGCCTGCTGCAGCAATGTCGGCCAACGTTGGTGGCATGGGTGCCCACTGGACCTGCGCCTGCCCAAGATTTGGCAAAGGTGAAATTCCAGAATTTATTGATCAGGCTGAGTACCAGCGCGACCTCGATGAAGCCTGGAAAATACTCAAGGTCAACCAAACCGCCTTTGAGCGTTACCCCTTGGGCAAACAGCTGCGTCATCGGCTTGGAGCAAAATACAACGCAGGCCGCAACGAAGATCGACACGTTCAGCCGATGCCGCTTGCAGTCGAAATCAAAGACAACAAAGTCTGGTGGACAGGTACTGACGTGATCATCGCCGACCTGCTCAAGTCAGACCGATACAAGTTGGTTACCGAGACACTCGTCACCGAATTGATTCACGACGGAAAGAAAATCTCAGGGGTAGTTACCAGAAACACCAAAACCGGCGAAGTTGAGCAGCACGATGCCGACTATGTTTTCGTAGCAGGTGACTCAATTCGTACCCCTCAGCTTCTGTTCAAATCGCAAATTCGACCAAAGGCCCTCGGCCACTATCTCAACGACCACGGTCAGGTTTTAGGTTTGGCAGAGCTCGCCCCAGAAGTGCAGCCAGACTCGACCGACCACGAGAAGTATGGGTCACTAACCAGCTATAGCGGTGTCAGCTGGATTCCATACGACCGCGAAAGTTTTCCGGTGCACGCCCAAATCATGCAGATGGATGCTTCGCCAATTCCGTTGCATGAGGTACGGGAACCTAGGCCTGGCGCCTACGTTGGCGTTGGGCTATTTGTTCCGAAACAAATCACCTTCGAAGACCGCGTTGAGTTTTCTGAAAACGAAACTGACTGGTTTGGTATGCCGAAACCGACCCTTTATTACCAGTGGAATGACGAAGATAACCGTCGTTTCGAAGAGGCTACAGAGCTTCTCACCGGAGTTCTTGAAACCATTGGTACCCCGCTTGGTAACGGCGCTATAGTCATGCCTCCGGGCAGTTCCCTGCACTACCTAGGAACAGTTCGAATGGGAACGGTCGACGACGGCACCTCAGTCTGTGACGAAAACTCTAAGGTTTGGGGTTTTGACAATCTTTACGTTGGCGGTAACGGAGTTATTCCAACCGAAACCGCTGGCAACCCGACACCAACTTCGGTGGCATTCGCTATTAAGGCTGCGCGAGCAGTCAGCAAAGGGGAGTAATCCAAAATGATGCGCGACTTGATTATCGAGAAGGGCTCGCTCCGTCTCGATGGCAACACACTTTCAATTGGTGTGCGCATGCCTTGGTATCGTGCTTTACCACTGAGTTCGGTTTGCGACTTGGTGTTAGACATCGACGGCATGGCAATCGACAAGGCCAGCACTCGCTGGCTAGTCAACGGCACCAACTACCGTGAAGATGAGTTGCCACCGCTCTACACCGAATGGTGGTTTGTCACTGACACTGCAATTCTTTCGGGCACACTCACCGATGAGCAGGTTGCCTCTCTTGATCTAGATGCCGAACACGCCATCCACGTTGGTCTCGGAATTTACATCCCTTATATCGATGCAGGAGCCGGAACACTATTGGTTCACGAAGGCAACCGCACCACCATGAAGATTGAAAAGGCGGCCGCATAATGAGCGCACTGAAGCAGGGTCACCTACAGGGAACCACTCTTTACTCTTACACCCGCATGTTCCACCAGCGTCAAATGACAATGGAAGAGCTGCTGCGCGAGGTAGCTCGCCGTGGTCAGGGCCCGGGCATTGAGGTCATAGGTTTCCAAAGCATTAGAAACTTTCCAAACCCGGGCGATGAATTCATCGGCAAGTTCAAAGACCTCGTTGCCGAACTGGGGTTGATTCCTACCTCGCTAGCGGTAAATGCCGACCTCGGTTTGCGTCGCGACCGGTTGCTCACCCACGACGAAATGATCGACTACATGGCAGCTCAGATCAAGTTGGCCTCGGTGCTCGGTTTTCCGGTAGCTCGCGTGCAGATTTCGATGACTCCAGATGTTATGGAAGCGCTGCTGCCTACCGCTGAAAAGTACAACGTGAAATTGGGTCTTGAGGTGCACTCGCACCACTCGCCACGTCATGAAGAGATGCAGGCTCACCTAGAGCGTTACGAAAAGCTCAACTCTGGTTACCTGGGCTTCGTTCCAGACTTTGGTGCAACCACCGTCGGTATGCCACCTAGCCTTTTGGCTAAGTACCGCCGCAGCGGAGTGCCAGAAGAAATGATCACCGAGTTGCTAGATCTCTGGCAGGTTCACCACGCTGAGGGCGCACCTAAGGATGGTCGCACCCAGGGTATGCGCATGGGTCAGGTTGCAGGCATCGCTGCCAAGTATGGCTTCGGTGAAACCGCAATCGACTATGCAATCAACCACTGTGGTTTGTTCGGCCACGCTGATCCAAGCGAGTGGTCAGACATTCTTCACTTGGTCTGGCACACCCACGGCAAGTTCTTCGGCATGCAAGATGGCGATGAGCCAACCACGCCGCTGGTTGACATTTTGAAGTGCTACGCCGATGCCGGCTACACCGGTTCAATCTCAAGTGAGTACGAAGGTTTCCACTGGGATGAAATCAGCAATCCATTTGACCAGGTAGATGGTCACCAGAAGCGCATCCGTGAAATCATGGCTGGCTACGGCTACGAAGTTAGGACAAAGGCATAATGGCAACTCACGACACAGTACTCAGTAAGCAGAGTCTTACTGCTACCGCCAACGGTTTGTCGCTTGCGATGACTGTACCTTGGTACCGAAGCCTCTGGGTTTCATCGGTGACCAGCATCAACGTTCATGTAGATGGCGTTGAGGTTCCGCAGGACAAGCTCTCATTTCGATTGAACGGTCAGTCATGGCCAATGAGCGAAGTTCCAAACCAGTGGGAAACCCTTTGGTTTATGCAAGACCGCGCGTACCTAGACATGGATCTAGGTAAGGCAGGTGTAGTTGGGGAAGAACGCGAAATCACTTTCCACATCGAGCTTCGTTTGCCATACATGCAGATCAAACCGGGCCTATACCTACCAAACATCGTTCACCAAGTTGTCAAACTGAAAGTGCAGGCCTAAACCATGTCTGAGACTCTAACCAAAGCAAAATTCAAACTAGGCGTCACTCTTTACTCATTTGCTTCTGAGTGGGCTGCTGGCGAATATACCCTCGACTCAATGCTCAAGCGTGTGGTCGACATGGGACTCGGCCCAGGTGTTGAAATTATGGCTTCGCAAACTGTGCGAACCTACCCAGAGACCCCTGACTCTTTCATTAACGAGTGGAAAGGGTACGTCGACAAGTATGGCTTCACTCCTTCGATGTACGGCACCAACCTTGACATGGGTCGTAACCGTGCAGCCGACATGACTCTTGATGAAGAGTACGAGTTTGTGCTCAGGCAGATTGAGGCCGGCGCCAAGATGGGCTTCCCAACCATCAAGATTCAGAGCGCTTCGGGTGAATTGCTAACCAAGCTACTTCCACACGCAGAGCGTTTGAACGTGAAGCTTGGCTACGAGATTCACGCTCCAGAGGGTCCTAACTCTGAAAAAATCATGAAGATTCGTGACACCTACGAAAAACTAAACAGCCCGCTGCTCGGTTTCGTACCTGACTTTTCTTCAACCATGCACACCATGGGTCGCTCAATGCTTCAGACTTTCCGCGATCGTGGTCTCGACGAAGCAGCAATCGAGAAGGCTCTCGAGTTCTGGGCTTCAGACATGCCTCACCCTCAGCGAATTGCCGAATTCGTTTCATACCTTGAGAGCCGCGGCATCAACCCAAACAGCCTTGGCCCATTCGGGCGCATGGCGTTCAACATGAACGGTCACGTTGCTCCAGAAGAGTGGAAAGACATCATGCACCAGGTTGTACACATCCACGCCAAATTCTTCGACATGAACGACGACGGATCGGTTGAAGCAATCGACTACGAGAAGCACACCAAGATTTTTGCCGAAGGCGGATTCGATGGCTACATTTCATCCGAGTGGGAAGGTCACGCGTTTGCTGACATCGGACAGGTCGATCCATTCGTGGTAGTCAAGCAGCAGCAAGACTTCATGAAGAAATTCATGTAATTATCTGAGGAAAGAAAGCGAGACAAAGATGTCAAAGTCAACTCACCCAGTAACACTTTTCACCGGTCAATGGGCTGACCTACCGTTCGAAGAGGTAGCTCGACTCGCTGCTTCTTGGGGTTACGACGGGCTTGAAATCTGCACCTGGGGAGATCACCTTGATCTCAAGCGTGCCGAGGAAGACCCGGGCTACTTGCAGACCCGCAAAGACATCCTCGCTAAATACAACCTCAACGTCTACGCCATCTCAACACACTTGAGTGGCCAGGCTGTTTGCGACAACCCAATTGACTTCCGTCACCAAGCCATCCTTCGCGACTACATATGGGGCGATGGTGATGGTGAAGGTGTTCGTCAGCGTGCGGCAGAAGAGCAAAAGCGTGCTGCTCGCGTGGCGCGCAAGCTCGGTGTCGATACAGTGGTCGGGTTCACCGGATCAAGCATTTGGCAGTACGTTGCCATGTTCCCGCCGGTGCCAGAGTCGGTAATCGACGCTGGCTACGAAGACTTCGCCAACCGCTGGAACCCGATTCTAGATGTATTCGATGCCGAGGGCGTCCGTTTCGCACATGAGGTTCACCCAAGTGAAATTGCCTACGACTACTACACGACAGTCAAAACCCTAGAGGCTATCGACCACCGACCAGCATTTGGTTTGAACTGGGACCCATCGCACATGATGTGGCAAAACCTTGACCCGGTTGCATTCATCCTTGATTTTGCTGATCGCATCTACCACGTTGACTGCAAAGACACTCGCATGCGACTTGGCAACGGTCGTCGCGGAGTAATGGGTTCACACCTTCCTTGGTCGCACATGCAACGCGGCTGGGACTTCGTTTCAACCGGCCACGGTGATGTGCCTTGGGAAGATAGCTTCCGAGCCCTCGAATTTATCGGCTACAAGGGCCCAATCTCAGTTGAGTGGGAAGACGCCGGAATGGATCGCCTACGCGGTGCCGAAGAAGCAGTTGGTTTCGTACGTTCGCTACTTTGGGAAAAACCTGCAGGAGCCTTTGACGCAGCATTCTCGAAAGAGTAGGGGCGATGGCCACCGAGCAAAATCGGGCCATCATGACTGATTTCGCTGAAATTTTTTACCACCAGCGAAATGTTCGTCTAGCTTTTGAAACCTATGTGTCTGTAGAGCAGTACATTCAACACAACCCAACAATTGCCGATGGCCGCGAATTGGCCGTAGCTGCACTTCACGACAAATTTGCTCATCCAGATGCTCGCTTTGAAATCAAGAAAATCTTGGTTGATGGTGACCTAGCAGTCGTGCACGTTAGGGCATTTCCAAATGGTGGCAAAGAAGCAGCAGTTGCCGATTTTTACCGGTTAGAAAACGGCAAAGTTGTGGAACATTGGGATGTGCTGCAGTTGGTGCCTGAGAACGCTGCCAACAGCAACACCATGTTCTAGGGAGACCCATGACCAAGCCTAAATATCTGAGCGCTCTTGAAATTTCTCGACCGATAATTCCGGGCTTCTTTCCAGACCCCTCGGTGGTTCGCGTTGAATCCGAATATGTGCTGGTTAATTCTTCGTTTGAATACGCTCCCGGCGTTCCGGTTCATACCTCAACTGACTTGGTCAATTGGCAGCAGGTCGGTTACGCACTGCCTACACGTTCACAGCTAAACGTCGATGGGCAAGGCAATTCGATGGGTATTTTTGCCCCAACAATTCGCCACCATGACGGCAAGTTCTACATGATCACCACCAGCATGGATGGCAAGTGGCAGGTGCTTGTCACTGCCGAAGCTGCCGCTGGCCCTTGGAGTGATCCGGTTCGAATTGATGTCTTCGGCATCGACCCCGACCTGGCCTGGGACGACCAAGGCAACTGCATCATGACCTACGCCAGCCTGCCGTTGAATGGCATTGGCCAGGCGATTATCAGCACTGAAACTGGCGAGTTGCTCACTGAACCCAAGTTGGTTTGGCAGGGTACCGGGGGTAAATTTCCGGAAGGCCCGCACCTTTATAAAAGGGATGGCTATTGGTACATTCTGATTGCTGAGGGTGGCACCGAGCGAGGCCATGCGGTTGCCGTCGGAAGGTCGGTTAACTTCGACGGTCCATTCGAGGCTGCGCCCAATTCGCCACTGCTCTCAAACCGCGGCACCGACATCACCATCCAAAACACCGGGCATGCTGACTTTGTTGAAAAAACGGATGGTAGCTGGGCGATGGTCTTCCATGGAACACGACCCAGAGGTGCCAGCCCCGAGTGGCACATTCTCGGCCGCGAAACCTGCGCTGTCGAAATTGATTGGGTTGAAGGCTGGCCAACACTAGGCCGGCCGATTGAGCCAGCCGATGAGCTGCCAAATCCAGAGAGTTTGGTTGAAAAATCTGACCTTCCGCTCGATTGGATCGCACCGGCAAGTTGGCCTAACGAGCTTCTAAAGAGCACCGATGCTGGTCTTGAATTTTCTGGTTTTGTCGCAAGGCGTCAGCTCGCGCATAATTTCTCACTGATTGCCGACCTCGTGCCGGCAGAGTCTGGCAAGGGCGAAGTTGGTGTTGAAGTGCGCATCGACAATCGACACTGGTTGCGACTGAGCTACAAAGGCAAAACGGTCGAAGCGCATTGGGCAATCGGTGACCATGTCTTCACTATCGGCTCGGTATCCGTCAAACTGCCCTTCAGCTTTTCGCTCGAAAGCGTGACCCGCGATGGTGGCTTTCACGCTCCGGTTGGCCCAGATGAACTGGTAGCCGCAGTTATTCTCAGCACCGGCGAAAAGGTAGAACTAGGTCGTATCGATGGCCGTTATGTGAGCACCGAAGTTGCCGGTGGTATGACTGGTCGTGTAATTGGAATTCACGCCGAAGGTACCAAGGCACTGCTGAAAACCTGGCAGCTTAACTGGCACTGAGGTTCTACTCACAGAACGGATGAGCAATGTCGCCATCACCAGCTTTCGATAAACCACCAACAGTTGATTTCGCCGACATGGCCGAGCAAGAACGAATCAATCTCGGGCTGCACAGTTTCGAAGACCTAGAAATTCAAAACTTTTTCATTGAGGGTAGTCAGCGTGATATTCCGGTGAGGGGTTACCGTTCAAAAACCCTTGAAACACCCAGTCGAATCATGCTCTGGTTTCACGGTGGCGCTTTTGTGTTTGGCGGTCTCGACATGCCAGAGAGTCATGTTGTCTCTGGTGAGCTAGCTGGCCAAACGCCTGCACTGGTTTACTCGGTTGACTACAAGCTCGTTGACGATGACACGAGATTCCCCTGCGCACAGGTTGACGCACTAGACGTGCTCGATTGGGCAATTTCGAAAGCAACCGAATTGGGTCTTGGCGCCGAGCAGATTTTCATCGGTGGCGCCAGCGCTGGCGCCTGCCTCGCCGGATCACTGGCCCTACTCGCGCGAGACCGAGACATTGCACTCGGCGGCGTCATCCCGATTTATCCGGTCGCGCATAAGTTGCTGCCGCCATTCAGTGATGAACTAAAGAGTCAGCTCGAGGGCATTTTCTACTTCGACGAAGAGTTCTCGGCCAAACACAA
This sequence comes from Actinomycetota bacterium, assembly GCA_041180285.1. GTDB lineage: Bacteria > Actinomycetota > Actinomycetes > Actinomycetales > Microbacteriaceae > Rhodoluna. Next base: position 829 of record JBEGRV010000014.1, on the reverse strand, counting down.
CCCATGGCTGGTTGAGGGTCTCTGCGATGCCGAACAGGCAAGCTGGCACTGTTTTCCAGGAGACACCAAAGACAAGTCTGGCCAGGCCAAAATGTTGGTCCTGCAAGCACAGCGTGACTCGCTGCGTTCAAGCGGTGACCTCTGGGTTCAGCAGCTTCGTGAGGCCGGAAACTCAGTAGATGAATTCACCTATGCGGGCGCAGAGCACGGTTTTCTCAATCGAAGCCCCAAACGTGATGCCGACATGGAAGGTGCACTATCGCGAATGGCTGCGTTCATCCGCAGTTAGCCAGCTATTCAGTTCCATAACTTTTTCAAATGTCGCCATTTGGCACCGATGCTTGAAACGTTATAAACCGTTACTAATGTTTGACTCAATCCATGGATGGCATGGAGGAACCATATCCAACTTGCGCAATGGCGCCCAATAAGGAGATCAGATGATCCGTCCAATCCTCCGCCGAGTAGCAGCAATTGCTGCGGCGGCACTGGTTTTGACCGGTGGTGTTTCGGGAGCAGCAAACGCAGCTACCCGAACCCTGACCATCGGTGACGTTGCAGACCCTGCACCGTCGAAGTATGACCCAAATGCGTATTCAGACGCGCAGGCTCTATTTTTTGAGACACTATACGACCAGCTTTTCATCAAGACCGCGCCTGCCTCAGCTAAGGGGGTCAAGGGTGGCCTAGTTACCTCGCACACTCTGTCAGCTGACAAGACTTCACTAACCATGACCATCCGCTCAGGCGTGAAGTTCACCGATGGTTCGACTCTTGATGCAGACACCGTAAAAGCGAACCTCGAGCGTCGCAGTGACGCTACCATCCC
>JBEGRV010000013.1:0-24998 GCA_041180285.1 Actinomycetota bacterium | reverse complement strand
GTTCGCCCGGCGTCAGATAAACCATCTGCCGACCTTCCTATCTAGTGCGTAGGCGAAGCTGGAATTGCGCTTCCAGTTGAAACTACTTGAACAGCACGGCTGGCCGCGGTAGCGACATTCGATGTCGCCTTTTTTGCAGTTGAATTTGTGGTGATTGGCTTTACCTCGATAGTGGCTGGCAGGTCCGCTGCAACTGGAACAGCCTTCGCCGCGATCTCCGCTTCGGCGGCAGCAAGTGCCGATTGGATGTCGGCGTTGGTTGTCTGTGCAGTCAATGCTGCATTGGCGACCAAATTGCGAGACACGCGGTCGTTGAGGTTCAGAGCTGCGGTTGGCTTGCCGAGAATTTTCTGATCGGCGATTCGCATGAATACCGGGTTGGCATTCGCAATCATTCCCAGTTTTTGCGCTGCATTGGCCAGGTTTTGCTGTGAGGCCAGTGAATCAACTTCTTCACTCAAAATTTGTGCAGTAGTGGTTAGCTCGCGCTTTTCTTTTTGAATTGCGGCGAGCTCGTAAACAGCACTTGAGGTAAACATGTGAACTACGAGGCCAAGCAGTGCGATTACCAACGCACCGGCGATCACCACCGCAACTACAGCTGCCGAGGTGCGGTTTGCAACGGCCGGCAAACTTGCCAAAGTGAGCGAAGGTTTGGCCGTGACAGCCTGTCTCTTGATGGGTGCGCTTAGGCGAATCGCAGTCATGCTGCCCTCCGGATTTTTTCTGCGGCTCGCATCTTCACCGAAGCGGCGCGCGGGTTAGCAGCGATTTCGGCAGCGGTGGCTGCCTCTGCCCCTTTGACTAGCAGTTTCAAAAATGGTGCGTGTTCAGGAAGCTCAATCGGTAAATCAATTGGAGCCGACGAGGTGGAGCCGCCAACCAATGACGACTTCACGATGCGGTCTTCTAGCGAGTGGTAAGAGAGAACAACGATTCGGCCTCCAACCGCCAGCGAATCAATAGCTGCATCGACCGCGCGGGTGAGAACCTCGAGCTCAGCATTTACTTCGATTCGAAGCGCCTGAAAAACTCGTTTTGCAGGGTGGCCCTGTGACTTACCAGGTATGAATGGAACCACGGCAATGATTAGCGATGCCAATTCGGTGCTGGTACTGAAGAGCTTCTGTTTACGGGCGGAGACAATCGAACCGGCGATTTTCTTGGCGTATCGCTCTTCGCCATAGTCGCGAAAAATGCGAACCAAATCGGCTTCCGAGTATGTGTTCACAACATCAGCGGCGGTAATGCCTGACGTTGCATCCATGCGGGCATCAAGTGGAGCTTCGTAGCTGTAGGCAAAGCCGCGCTCGGCTTCATCTAGCTGCATCGACGAAACTCCAAGGTCCATCAGGATGCCCTGCACCTCATCGATGTTTAGCGCCTCGAGCACCTCATCGATTTCGTCATAAACGGCATGCACCAGATGAGTACGGTCAGCGAATTCGGCAAGGCGCTCTGCTGCCAGCTTGAGCGCAGCGGTATCGCGATCGATTCCAACCAGGGTTACATTCGGAAAACGCTTCAGAATTGCTTCGCTGTGACCACCCAAACCCAAGGTGCAGTCGACAAATACGGCGTCGTTGCTCTGCAGAGCGGGAGCGAGAAGCTCGATGCAGCGCTCGAGAAGCACTGGTTCGTGAATTTCATTGATTTCCTTGGTCATTTTTGCCGGTTCCTGCGACCAGGTCCCCATCCATTCAGCGAGAGCTTGGTTTTCTCGCTTGCTCTGCCATCGGGGAAGAGTGTCAGAACCCGAACGGCTGGAGATCTAATCGCAGGCTAAAAGAGCCCCGGAATCACCTCCTGCGCAATGCTTGCGAAGTTGGTTTCTTGCGTTTCTAGGTACTGAGCCCAAAGCTTGGCGTCCCAGATTTCGGCATGCGCGCCGACACCGATTACCACCAGGTCTTTGCCAAGTGATGCGTATTCGCGCAAGGCTGCAGGAATAGTAATGCGGCCCTGCTTGTCAGGAAGCTCATCTGATGCGCCGCTGAGAAAAACTCGCAGATAGTTGCGCGCATCGGCCGAGGTGAGTGGAGCCTGGCGAATTTTCTCGTGAACCGAAGAAAACTCAGCCGAGCTGAAGACGTAAAGGCAGCGGTCTTGACCGCGAGTTATGACGAGGCCCCCCTGGAGCTCATCTCGAAACTTGGCCGGGAGGATAACTCGACCCTTTTCATCAAGCTTTGGGGCGTGAGTGCCAAGAAGCATCTGCGCCCCCCTTTCGTCCTTGACTTTCGCTTTACTCCACTCTACACCACTTCACTCCACAATACTAATATTTTTCTCATTTTTTTGCCTTCGGCGTGTCGTATATCCCAGGTTTTTACTGGTTTTTTCTGAGTGGAGGGAAAATACACAAAATGGAGCAAAAAACCTTAAATCTGGGCAAAAAAATAAACCTCCGCGGTAACGGAGGTTCTATAGATTTGACTCTAAGACAGGCTAGCTGCGATCAATCCTGCGAACGGCGACGATCCCATCGATCTCCAAAGAAATTCTGACCGCCTCCAACAGATTTACCACCCTGGGGCTTTGTGGATGATTGTGGGGCATTTGGCACCTTGACATTTGAGCTGGCCAAAAATAAACCTGCAAGCATGGTCAAGAATCCAGCAACTCCGAAAAGAGCAAACTGCAAAACCACTGCTGCCACCAGAATTGATAAACCAATCAGAGCCAAAAGCACGCCAGAGATAAGTCGTTTCGGAGATGCAGAACCTGGGGAGCGCATTTTTTGAGCAAGTTGCGGCTCAGACTCGAGTAGGCCGCGTTCCAATTCCTCCAGAACTTTACGTTCACGTTCAGAGAGCGACATGACTAGCCTTTCCAGCTGATTGGATACATAAGCCTAAACCGCCAAGGGCGATTAGGCTATTCCCCGTGAGCGAAACGAAAGTCCTTCTGGACCTAATTCAAAAGACCCTAGACGATTTTTGTGACGCCAAACGACTTGAGTTTGAGGCAATTTCGCCCGACCTTGTGCCGCTGGTTGACTACACCAAAAACTTACTCGCCGGAGGAAAACGATTTCGAGCTCTTTTTGCCTACTGGGCCTGGGCCGGGTCGATTGAAAAATCCGATTTGAGCCTCTCCGAAATCCAGTTGCAAAATTCTGCCCAGGGAATGGTCGGAATATGCGCTGCGCTTGAAATGTTTCATGCCGCCGCGCTAGTGCACGATGACCTGCTAGATCAATCAGATACTCGCCGCGGTCAACCAGCTGTTCATAAACGTTTCGAAGCCCTTCACCTTGAAAATAGCTGGGCCGGATCAGCAGAGCGATTCGGCATCGCCGGATCTGTTTTGGTAGGCGACCTAATGCTCGGCTGGAGCAGTGAAATTTTTGGTAGAGCGCTGCACTTCTCCCCCAATTACGATCTAGAAAAAGACTGCCGTGCCGAATTTAGCAAAATGCGTGTTGAGGTCATGGCGGGTCAGTACCTCGACGTTGTTGAAGAAAACGCTGCCATTACTCGCGCCCCAGAAGAGGCCGTTAGTCGGGCTAATCGAGTGATGCTCTACAAGACGGCAAAGTACTCGATTGAGGCACCAATGCTGATCGGCGCGGCATTCGCCGGCGCATCCAGCGGCGTAAAAAGATCTTTGAGCGCATTCGGGATTCCACTCGGTATGGCATTTCAGCTAAAAGACGACATCCTGGGCGTCTTTGGAGACCCGGCAGTTACCGGTAAGCCAGCTGGGGATGACCTCCGAGAGGGTAAGCGAACAGTGCTAATTGGCTACACACGTGAGGCGCTGAGCAATTCAGTCGGCAAGCTATTCGACGAGCTATTGATTAGTCGCGAGCTTGATCATGATCAAATCAAGTTTCTTCAGCAGACCATCTCTGGCTGCGGAGCGTTGGCTAAAACGGAAAAACTAATGTCCGAACTTGCCGACCAGAGCCTAGAAGCACTTTCTGTGCTCGACATCGGAGCAGAAGCCAAGAAACAGCTTGAGGGTCTTGCTCAAAAAGTAATTAATCGAGACGCCTAGACCGACCGATTTCTAGAGAGCCAGAGACATCGCCAACCTGCGCACGGCAGACTTGTGGCCTTTGATCAAAAAGTCGATTGGTTTGCCAGGTAGCGAATCATCCTCGGTGTAAAGCCATTCAAGTGCTTGATCTAGATTGAAGCCAGAGTCGAGCAGGACCATAATGGTTCCCCTCAGGCTTGGGAGCGGTTCACCCTCAACAATGATGTGCTGAGGAATTTTTGGCTCGCCATCGCGTCGAACGGTAAAAAGTTGATGCTCTTCAACCAACCGGCGAACCTTGCCAACCGAGACTTGAAAGATATCGGCAACTTCGCCAATTGTGTACCAGTCGGAAACCGAATCAAAAACATTGCTCACCCGACTAGATTGCCACACGCATAGCTTTTGCGGATACTTTCTGAGCCTTCTGTGAAAGAATTGCCCAGAATCTAAAGCTAGCGAGTAATCGATGACCGACCTTACTGGGCGTGCAATATCGTCAAGGTACCTGGTTGAAAAGCGCTTAGCCAGCGGCGGTATGGCCACTGTTTATCTAGCTAAAGATCTGCGACTCGAACGCAAGGTAGCAATCAAGGCAATTCATCCTCATTTGATTGGGGATCAGAATTTTGTGGCGAAATTCGAGCGTGAAGCAAAAGTCGCCGCGTCACTTAGCCACCCAAATTTGGTCAACGTGTTCGATCAGGGCCAAGACGCGGATGTGCTGTATCTGGTAATGGAGTACGTTCCCGGAATCACCCTGCGCGATGCAATTGACCAATTCGGTGCACTCACCGACGAAAGAGCCTTTGAGGTAGTTACACCTATTGCAGCTGGCCTGGCGCAGGCTCACCGAGCAGGTATTTTGCACCGTGACATCAAACCCGAGAATATTCTGCTGGCGGATTCTGGGGCCGTAAAGCTTTCTGACTTTGGTTTGGCGAGAGAAATGAGCAATCGCACCGCTGTCGAAGAATTGGTCGGCACCGCGGCATACCTCTCGCCCGAACTGGTATCCGGCGGCGAAGTGGGGCCCGCTAGCGATATCTATGCACTCGGAGTGGTGTTGTTCGAGCTGGTCACTTCACAGCAGCCATTTACCGGTGCCGACTCTCGCTCAATTGCTCTGCAGCACGCAAGTTCACAAATCCCAGAGGCGCGAACGATTAACCCGGCGGTTAGCTCCGAGTTGTCGCAACTTATCTCTTGGATGACTGAGAAAAATGCGAATGCGCGAATTAGTGACGGTGCCGCATTGGCCGATATTTTGCGCAAATTGAGGGGCGGTCAGACCGTAGCGGAACTGCGAGCTGCTGGCCGTTCAGCTCAGCTGAATCTCGCCACCGAGCGCATCCAAATTGATAGCGCAGCGGCGACCACAGTTCTTAATCTGAGCCCTGATTCGCCTAACGAAACCAAAGTGATTGATCTCGCAGGTGAGCCGGAGCCCGGCGAGGTAGCCAGATTACCTCGGCCAATTTTGCGGATTATCATTTCAGCCGCACTGGCGGTATTGCTTGGCCTTGGTGTCGGCTGGTTCTTTGGCTCTGGGCCGGGTGGTTTCAAATCTGTTCCAGAGCTAACCAATCGCACCGTAAACGAGGCACAGTTGGCACTTATCGAATTATCGCCAAACCTCATCGTTATCGAAGAGAACTCAAAAGATATTGCCGCAGGCTACATCATTAGAACCGAACCGAGCAGTGGAAGCCTGTTTTTTGGCGGAGACTTAAAACTTTTTGTTTCGATTGGACCAAAACTAGTGGCCGCGCCAAACCTGATCGGCAAGAATCTGGCTAGCGCCCAAGCCAAGATTTTGGCCGAAGGATTTGCGATTGGCAAAATCAGCTCATTCTTTAATTCCGCTCCCCTGGGTGAAGTATTTGCCCACACCGGAAGCGACGGAAAGCCTGTTGGCGAATCAAGTGCAATAGACGTCTCGGTATCTTTAGGCAGCATCCCCTCGGTTGCAGGCCTTAATCGCACTGCGGCTGAGCTGGCTCTTACCGCAGTCGGTATCAAAACTGGAAAAATCAGAGAAGAATACAGCGACGAAATTGCTCAGGGAAATGTAATTTCATTCATTCCCCAGGTGGAACCCTTAGGCGAAAACGGCACGGTCGATTTGGTTATTTCAAAAGGCCCGCAGCTGGTGCAAATTCCAAACCTGGTGGGTGAAACCATTCTTGCAGCCAAGTCGACCCTCGAGTCAATTGGTTTAGTGGTACAGGTTAACACCGATCAGCTGTCAACGCGCTGGGGAATTGTGAAGGTGAAACGGGTCAGCCCAGTCGCTGGAGCTTCGGTAAAGATTGGCTCCACCGTTACTATTTCGACGCGCTAGTTAGCGTTTGGCCAGCTCTTCTGCCACCAGGAAAGCCAACTCGAGCGACTGCATGTGGTTTAGCCTAGGGTCGCATAGCGATTCGTAGCGCTCTTCCAAGCTCGCTTCGTCAATAGCTTCTGAACCACCAAGGCATTCTGCAACGTCGTCTCCGGTGAGTTCAACGTGCACACCGCCCGGATGAGTGCCTGCAGCGTGGTGAACCTCGAAGAAGCCTTTGACCTCATCCATGACATCGTCAAAGCGGCGTGACTTGTAACCATTCTTCGTGGTGAAGCCGTTTCCGTGCATCGGGTCAGTAATCCAAAGTGGGTTAGCCTCAGAATCACGAACCGCCTCAACCAATTTGGGAAGTTCTTCCCGAATCTTGCCTGCACCCATACGGGTAATGAAGGTAAGTCGACCCGGCTCACGATCAGGGTCGAGCCTTTCGATTAGAGCCATTACGTCGGCAACCTGAGTGGTTGGCCCTAGCTTGACTCCGATTGGGTTACGCACTCTTGAAAGGAAATCAACGTGAGCGTGATCTAGCTGTCGAGTTCTTTCACCGATCCAAATGAAATGCCCTGAGGTTAGGTATGGGTTTCCGGTTCGTGAATCAATACGCGCTAGCGGGCGTTCGTAGTCGAATAGCAAACCCTCGTGGCTAACGTAAAACTCAGTGGTGCGTAGTTCACTGAAGTCTGCCCCGCAGGCCTCCATGAACTTAACTGCGCGGTCAATTTCTCGAGCCATTGAAAGGTACCGACTGTTAGCTGGGTTGTCTGCGAAACCACGGTTCCATTCATGAACCGAACGCAGGTCTGCAAACCCACCCTGAGTGAAAGCGCGAATCAGATTCAGGGTCGATGCTGAGGTGTGATAGGCATCCAAAATTCGTCTAGGGTTCGCGATGCGAGATTCTGGAGTGAAATCGAAACCGTTAACGATGTCACCTCGGTAAGCCGGCAAAGTTACGCCTTCTCGAGTCTCGTTATCTGAAGATCTTGGCTTAGCGAATTGGCCCGCCATTCGCCCCATCTTGATGACCGGCATTGAGGCACCGTAGGTGAGCACTACTGCCATCTGCAGAATTGTTTTCACCCGGTTACGGATTCGATCGGCGGTTGCGTCGGCGAAAGTTTCAGCGCAGTCGCCGCCCTGAAGCAAAAATGCTTTCCCCGCAGCTGCTTGGGCCAAACGATCACGAAGAATATCTACCTCACCGGCAAACACCAATGGCGGCAGCTTGCTTAGTTCACTGCGAACCTGAGCAACTGCCTCAGCATCAGGCCAGGTAGGCTGCTGTGCTGCAGGCAGGTTTTGATAGTTGTCTAAACCGGCAATCACCTTTGGGTCTGCCATAACAACTGGATCACTCATTACTTACCTACCTTGCCAATCTGGCTTGTTTTTCTTTTACCGAAGAAGCGTATGCGTCAACGTATTCTTGACCGCTAATTTTCATTAGCTCGTACATGATCTCGTCGGTCACAGCACGAAGCACAATGCGGTCGCCTTCCATGCCGTCAAAGCGTGAAAAGTCTAGGGGTTGGCCAAACACAATTCCGATGCGACGAATTTTCGGAACTTTTTGCCCAATTGGTTGAACCTTTTCCGTGTCAATCATTGCCACCGGAATGATCGGCACCTTGGCTTCCAAAACCATTCGCGCGATGCCCGTACGTCCACGATAAAGCTTGCCGTCGGGGCTTCGAGTGCCCTCAGGGTAGATGCCAAGAAGTTGGTTTTGCGCTAGCACTCCAAGCCCGGTGTTGAGGCTAGCCTCGGAAGCTTTTCCGCCGGAGCGATCGATTGGGAGCTGGCCGGTGGCTTTGAAAAACCAGCGCGTCAATGCCCCTTTTAGCCCTCGGCCGGTGAAGTATTCGCTCTTGGCCAAAAAGACCACTGGGCGCCTAACCATTAGCGGCAGGAAAATTGAGTCGGAAAAACTTAGGTGATTGCTCGCTAGTATGGCTGCGCCAGACGCTGGGATGTTCTCTGCGCCACGAACCCAAGGTCGAAAGAGAACTCGCAGCAGAGGCCCCAAAACAAAAGTTTTTAGAATGAAATAAGCCACGGATCACACCTCCCGACTCAAATTGAGCAAGACATCAGTTTAGCCGAAGGCGACGCGGGCTAGGTCGGCTGCGCCAACCACTCCGGCGTCATTAACTAATTCGGCCACCTTGAGCTCTAGTTCAGGTCGGAAGCCTCTGGCTGAGAGATGCTTCTGGTAAGACTCACGAATTGGTTGCAGCAGCAGTTCGCCGGCGGCACTCACTCCGCCGCCGATAACAACCACCTCAGGATCTAAGACCGATGCCAGCGAAGAAATTGCCTGACCAAGGTAGTCGCCCAGCTCTCGAAGCAGACCTAAAGCGCCTGAATCACCCTCAAGGATTGCCTGATATACCTCAGCGCCGGTGAGTTGCCCTTTTTCAGCTTCCAACTCTCTCAAACGAGCACCTTCAGGAGAATTCGAAGATGCCATTGCCTTTGCGTTTCTCAAGAGCGCCGAGCCTGAACCGTAGCTCTCGATGCAACCGCTTTGACCGCAACCGCACGGAATACCATCGGGCACTAAGCGCATGTGGCCCAACTCAGCTGCGACACCGAAACCGCCGCGCAGTAAATGGCCGTCAACGATAATTGCCCCACCGACGCCGGTACCAATCGTCAACATCGTCATGTGGTTATAGCCTCGACCCGCCCCGTAACGGTACTCAGCCCAGCCGGCAGCATTAGCGTCGTTGTCGATGATTACTGGAAAATCAAAATGCGCCTGAAGCCTCTCTTTTAGAGGTTCATTTCTCCAGCTTAGGTTTGGAGCATAGATAACCGTCGACTGGTTAGAGTCGATAAAGCCAGCGGCGGCCACACCAACACCCAATACAGACTGCCCGGCTGCGAGCTCATTGACCAAGTCGACCACCGCAGCCACTAGGGCCTCGGAGTCTTTCGCCGGGGTAACCACTCGGTTTTCCCTGAGGATGTTTCCTGACTCATCAACCAGTGCGCCGGCAATTTTGGTGCCACCGATGTCGATACCGATTGCGTGCATAACATCCTCTTGATTTTGGGAACTAGGCAAGTTTAGCCAACCCCCACAAAAAATACGGCTCGACTTAGTCATTTATTAGCGGTTATCTCACAACAACCCAAGTAAAGTTATCGCCATCACAACTCGCCCCGGAGGTAGACAATGAAGTCCTACGACGTTCCAGCCCACGTAGTTTCAGAAAATACTGAAAACATCACCGATCTACTAATTAGCCGCGCTGCTAAAACCCCCAATCTCGAGCTCTATGGCGTAGCGCAGTCCGATGGCACCTGGAGCCCGGTTACTGCTCAGCAGTTTTTACTAGAGGTTGAATCGGTCGCTAAAGGCCTGATTGCCGCCGGCATTCAGCCCGGCCAAGCCGTTGCGATCATGTCGAGAACTCGCTACGAGTGGTCTGTGATTGACTTTGCAATTTGGTTTGCGGGCGCCGTTACCGTTCCGATTTACGAAACCTCTGCCCCTAGCCAAATGGAATGGATTCTGTCTGACTCTGATTCGGTGGCGCTTTTTGTTGAAAACGCCGAGCACCAGTCGCGTTTCGAAGAGATTCGCAACAATGCTCCCCTGGTTCGCAATGTTTGGCAGATCGAAGGTGGCTCACTTGCTCAGCTCAAGCAACTTGGCCGCGAGACCAGCGCTGAAATTTTGGAGCAGCGCAGAAAATCTGCTGGGCTTTACGATCTGGCAACGATCATTTACACCTCGGGAACTACCGGCAAACCTAAAGGATGCGAGCTGACTCACCGCGGATTTGTTGAACTCAGCAAAAATGCAACCATCGATATTCCAGAGGTGCTGATTGAGGGGCACAGCACACTGCTGTTTTTGCCACTGGCTCACGTTTTTGCCCGTTTCATTAATGTTCTATGTGTGCACGCTGGCATTAAGGTTGGGCACCAGCCAGACTCGAAAAACGTCGGACCCGCCATGGTCTCGTTCCGACCTCATTTTCTACTGGCCGTCCCTAGGGTTTTTGAGAAGGTTTATAACTCTGCTGAGCAAAAGGCCGAGGCTGCTGGCAAGGGAAAAATCTTCCGCAAAGCTGCCTATACCGCAATTGCCTATTCGAAGGCACTTGACAACGCTGGTGGGCCTTCACTAGGCCTGAAAATTCAACACAAACTATTCGACGTGCTGGTCTATAAGAAACTTCGCGCAGCGATGGGCGGAAGGGTTGAATTTGCAGTATCCGGCGGTGCACCGCTCGGAACTCGGCTAGGGCACTTCTTTAGGGCAGTTGGCTTGATTGTTCTTGAGGGATACGGCCTGACCGAGACCACCGCGCCTGCCATGATTGCAAGACCAGCGCGAGTGAAGATTGGCAAAGTTGGCCAGCTGCTTCCAGGAACCGGCGTAATGATCGCTGACGACGGCGAGATCTGGCTTCGCGGTAACAACATCATGCGTGGCTACTGGCGCAATCCTGAGGCAACCGCAGCGGCCATGGATGGTGAGTGGTTCAAGACCGGCGACATCGGCGAACTTGATGATGACGGCTTCCTGACCATAACCGGCCGAAAGAAAGAGTTGATTGTGACCGCAGGCGGAAAGAACGTGGCTCCTACCCTGCTCGAAGACCCACTGCGCGCTAACCCATTAATTGGGCAGGCGGTTGTAATCGGAGATCAACGACCTTTTGTCTCTGCCCTTATTTCGCTCGACCCAGAGATGCTACCTATCTGGCTTGGAAACAACGGCGGCGACCGAACGATGAGTATCGCCGATGCCGCAAATTCCCCTCTGGTTATCGCAGAGGTGCAAAAGGCTATCGATCGAGTAAACAAGAATTTCTCTCAGGCAGAGTCGATTCGTAAATTTGTGATTATTGGTCAAGAGCTCTCTGAAGAGACTGGTCACCTAACCCCATCGCTGAAGATTAAACGCGAAATCGTTCAACGAGACTTTTCACCTGCGATTGAAGAGCTTTATGAAGCGAACCCGGCAACCGGAGAAAACGGGATTAGTTAGCGGTTAAACCAATCGCTTGCTCGAAGGGCCTTGAAGGCAGCCTTTCGCTCTCCCCCTTCGAGTCGATCTAGGTAAACCAGGCCGTCTAGGTGGTCACACTCGTGCTGCAGCATCTGTGCCATCAGCCCTTCGCCCTCTAGTACCACTGGGTTGCCATCGAGATCAATGCCCTCTGCCCTGGCGTATGACCAACGCGGCGTTTTATGCCAGAGCCCCGGCACCGAGAGGCATCCCTCATCAACGAGTTCTTTGACGCCGGAGACCTCAGTGATAACGGGGTTAATGATGTACCCGACATGTTTGTCCACGTTGAAACTAAATGCTCGTTGATTCACACCTATTTGCGGAGCAGCAACTCCAGCTCGACCGGGCTCGCGGGTGGTGTCTAGTAAGTCTTGGATGAGTGCGTGAACCGGTTGGGTGATTTTCTCGATTTTTGCCGACTCGGTCTTGAGTACCGGATCGCCAAATAATCTGATTGGCTTGACCGCCATTAGCCCTGTTTGACCAGGCCGTCAACCACTAGTGCCGCCAACTCTCTGGCAGCGGCCTGCGTGGCTGGCTTAAGTTCTTTGAACTTAATTACCGAACCTGCAGCCAGAGCTGGGTCGTAAGGAATTCTCACGACGTCGCGAACGCGAGTCTTGAAGTGCTGTTCGATTTCGTCGAGCTTCACGATTTCGGTTGCCTGGGTGGCGGTGTTTAGGGCCACAATCGAGTTTCTGACCAAGTCGCCGTAACCGTTGGCCTCTAGCCAAGTAAGAGTCTCTGAAGCCAACCGAGCCTCGTCAACAGAACCGCCAGAAACGATTACTAGGCCGGTGGCGCGCTGCAAAGTCGGTCTCATGACTGAATGCACAATTCCGGTACCGCAGTCGGTTAGCACAATTGAGTAGTAACGGGCTGCCATATCGGCAACTACGTTATAGTCACCCTCGTCAAAGGCCTCTGAGAGCATCGGGTCGGCGTCTGAAGCCAAAACGTCAAGGCGGGTTACATCTCGAGACACCATGGTTGAGAAGTCTGTAAACCCGTCAATAGCGGCGGCACGGTTTACTACATCTCGAACGGTAAATCTGGTTGATTTACTGACTCGCTCTGCCAAAGTACCTCGGTCTGGGTTGGCATCGATGGCAATAACGCGGTCTTCACGGTTTAGCGCTAACGCCATACCTAAAAGTGTCGAAACGGTGGTTTTACCGACACCACCCTTACGGGTCAGCACCGGCACAAACTTGGCCCCGCCGTCGAGAGTTGCCGCAATACGAGCTTCGATTGCTTTGCGCTCTCGAACCTTCAGCGAGTCGCCGGGATTGATGGTTTTGAGCGATGCGAAGTAAATAAAACGTCTGAAGCCCGATTCAGGTGCCGGGCGGTTCTTTCCACTCTGGTCGATTAGTCGATCTGCAGTAAGCATGGCAGCTGGCTCGGGCTGATCGAAGGCCGCACCGCTCAAGCTGTCTCGGCGCGAATAGTTGACCTTGCGAATCGGGCCGGTTTCAACTTTGTCTAGAGAGCTAGCGGGTGCAACATCTCTGACTATCTCAATCGAGGATGTAGAGGGAGCAACGTCTACAATGCCAGCATCAACAGCAACCTCGGCCAACGAGTGTGTTTTGATGCTGTCGGTGACAGGGTCAACTGCTGGTTTTGGTGCTAGAAAATCTGCTGCCTGTTCGTCAGGATCTTTACCCCAAATGGCCAAAATTGACTCCTAAAGTTCTGCTTTTGTCGCTTGGGTAGTTTACCCGAATGAGTTCTCGGAGACGAACCGGATTTAGGTTGGCTCCACCACCAGAATCAAGTCGCCAGCATCGACGGCCTGGGTCTTGGTCACTGCCAGTCGCCTAACCACGCCAGCAACGCTGGCTGTGATGGTAGCTTCCATCTTCATGGCCTCAATCGTTGCCACCGGCTGACCTACTTCGACGTGTGTGCCCTCGACGACCTGCAGAGTAACCACGCCGGCAAACGGGGCGGCAACGTGAGAGGTGTTGTTTGCATCCGCCTTTTCAGCCTGCACGGTTTCAACAGTAATTTTGCGATCACGCACCAGGATTGGTCGCAGCTGCCCATTCAGGGTTGCCATCACTGTTCGATAACCCTTGGCATCGGGAGTGCCGATTGCTTCGAGACCCACGAAAAGTCGCACACCTTTGGCAATTTCTACCACGTGCTCGTGCCCAGGAATCAGGCCATAGAGGTAGTCGAGCGTGTCGATAATGTCGAGGTTTCCATAAGTTTCTTGAGACTTGAGGAAATCATTGGTCGGCGCAGGAAAGAGCAGTCGGTTCAGGGTCGCTCGACGAGAATCTGAGTCGCCACCCTGAAGCACAGCTAGATCTTCTGCGCTTACCTCTGTGATACCGAATTTCGGAGTCTTGCCCTGCAGCACCTTGCTGCGGAATGGTTCTGGCCAACCCCCAGGCAGGTCACCTAACTCACCCGCCATGAAGCCAACTACAGAATCAGGAACATCGTAATTTTGCGGATTCGCCGCAAAATCTTTGGGATCGGCACCTACTGCAACCAGGTGTAGTGCGAGATCGCCAACGACCTTAGAAGATGGAGTGACCTTGGTAGGTCGACCCAAAATTTCATTAGCCGCGGCGTACATGTCTTCAACTTTTTCGAACTGATCGCCTAGACCTAGCGCAATTGCCTGCTGGCGAAGATTCGAAAGCTGCCCGCCGGGAATCTCATGGCGATATACCCGGCCGGTTGGGCCAGGCAAACCTGACTCAAATGGTGCGTAGACATTTCGAACAGCTTCCCAATAAGGTTCGAGGGCAGTAACCGAATCAAGCGGAATTAGGCTGTCTCGTTCGGTGTGGGCTAGAGCGGCAACTAACGCTGAAGCAGATGGTTGCGAGGTTGTTCCAGCCATCGGAGCACTGGCAACGTCTACAGCGTCGACGCCCGCGTTAATGGCAGCCATCAAAGTTGCCAGCTGGCCTCCGGCAGTATCGTGTGTGTGCAGGTGCACCGGCAAGTCAAAACGCTCACGAAGCGCAGTAATCAACTTGGCTGCTGCGGCTGGCCGAAGCAACCCCGCCATGTCTTTGATGGCCAGGATGTGAGCCCCGGCTGCAACGATTTGTTCAGCAAGGTTTAGGTAATAGTCGAGGGTGTACAGCTTCTCTTCTGGATCGAGCAGATCGGCCGTGTAGCAAAGCGCAACCTCGGCGACAGCGGTCTTAGTGCGAAGTACGGCCTCGATTGCCGGACGCATTTGATCAATGTCATTGAGCGCGTCGAAAATGCGGAAGATGTCGACACCGGTGGCGGCAGCCTCGGCGACGAATGCATCGGTCACCTCGGTTGGGTACGGAGTGTATCCGACTGTGTTGCGCCCACGCAGCAACATTTGAATACAGAGGTTGGGCATGGCGGCGCGAAGCGCAGCTAGTCGCTGCCAAGGGTCTTCGCCCAAGAACCTCAAAGCAACATCGTAGGTGGCGCCGCCCCAAGCCTCAACTGAGAGCAGCTGCGGGGTCAATCGCGCCACATAAGGCGCAATCTGCACCAGGTCGCGACCGCGAACTCGAGTTGCTAGGAGCGATTGGTGAGCATCGCGGAAAGTCGTGTCGGTCACGGCAATCGCGTTTTGCTCACGAAGAGCCTTGGCAAAACCTGACGGGCCCAATTCGAGCAATTTTTGGCGCGAACCTGCTGGCGCTGGTGAATTCAGAGAAATTTTTGGAAGCTTGGCCGATGGGGAAAGGTGACCGGCTCTAGATCCATTTGGCTGGTTCACGGTGACATCTGCCAACCAGTTCAAGATTTTGGTACCTCGGTCTTGAGAGGTTTTAGCCGAAAAGAGCTCTGGGTGTTCGTCGATGAACGAGGTGCTCAGATCTCCGCTGGCAAAAATGGGATCATTCATTACCGCCTGAAGGAAGGCTATGTTCGTGGAGACACCGCGAATTCGAAATTCTGCCAGGGCGCGCTTTGAACGAGTAACCGCCGACTTAAAGTCGCGACCACGTGCGATAAGTTTCACCAGCATCGAATCGAAGTGTGGGCTAACCTCGGCTCCAGTCGATACGGTTCCACCATCGAGGCGAATGCCGGCTCCACCTGGTGAGCGATAGGTAGTGATTTTACCCGTGTCTGGCCTGAAGTTAGCGGCCGGATCTTCGGTTGTGATTCGGCACTGAATGGCAAAGCCGTGCATTGAAATCTTGTCTTGGGTCAGACCCAAGTCGGCCAGAGACTCGCCAGCCGCAATGCGCATCTGAGACTGGACCAAATCGACATCTGTGATTTCCTCGGAAACAGTGTGCTCCACCTGAATTCGAGGGTTCATCTCGATAAAAACGTGTTTACCCGCGTTGGCGCCAACGGTATCGACCAGGAACTCAACGGTTCCAGCGTTCTGATAACCGATTTGCTGGGCAAAACTTACCGCATCACGATATAGGGTCTGGCGAAGCTCTTCGTCGATAAGTGGGGCCGGAGCAATTTCGACGACCTTCTGGTTGCGACGCTGAATCGAGCAGTCGCGCTCAAACAGGTGAACTACGTTTCCGTGGGTGTCGGCCAAAATCTGAACTTCAATATGCCGAGGGCGCAAGACAGCTTGCTCGAGAAAGACCCTGGGGTCGCCAAAGGCACTTTCAGCTTCACGGGATGCTTCAATTAGCGCTGCTCTCAGGTCTTCTTTTTGAGCGACTCGGCGCATGCCTCGCCCACCACCGCCGGCAACAGCCTTGACAAAGATTGGAAAACCAATCGCGTCGGCCTGCTCAACCAGCTCGTCAACGTTGGCACTAGAAGGCGTCGACTTCAAAACCGGTACACCGGCTCTGATTGCCGCCTCTTTAGCAATTACTTTATTTCCAGCCATTTCAAGCACGTCAGAGCTGGGGCCAATAAAAGTGATTCCGTTTGCTTTTGCAGCTTCGGCTAGTTCAGGGTTCTCAGACAAAAAGCCATACCCTGGATAGATTGCGTCGGCGCCACTTTCTTTGGCGACACGAATAATTTCGGAGACGTTTAGGTACGCCCGTACCGGGTGGCCGATTTCACCAATTTGGTAGGCCTCATCCGCTTTTAGTCGGTGAGTAGAGTTGCGGTCTTCGTATGGAAACACGGCCACCGTCTGTGCACCCAGCTCATAAGCCGCGCGGAATGCTCGAACTGCAATTTCACCGCGGTTTGCGACCAAGATTTTCTTGAACAATGGGCACCTCGTTTGAGTCAAATGGTTAGGTGAGTGACTGAGGTGAAACTTCAACGCAGTCAGTTAGTCGGTAACTGAACCTGCCAGTTTGCCAACCTGGCACCACAATGTGCTTAGAGCAATCGTAGTCAATTGAGGCCCACAAATTCAGGCTGAATGAGCAAAATGCGAGAGAAGACGAAAACTTTTTAGCAACGAAATTCATCAGCGAGGCTGAAAGTTACGGCTAGCCAACTTTGCGGCCGAGGCGTCGCTCAGCGAGCTCGTCTACCGGTTCGATGGTGGCTTCCTTGAAGTTGACCAAGCTAGCTTCAACCTCACGCAAGACACGACCGACTGCAATGCCAAATACTCCTTGACCTCGGCCAAGCAGATCCATCACTTCATCTTGAGTAGTGCACAGGTAAACCCTTGAGCCGTCAGACATCAAAGTGATTGAGGCTAAATCATTAATTCCAGCTGCGCGAAGCTGGTCGACTGCAATTCGAATTTGCTGAAGCGAAACTCCGGTGTCAAGCAGACGCTTTACCAGCTTCAGTACCAAGATGTCGCGGAATGCGTAAAGGCGCTGTGTTCCAGAACCTGATGCGCTGCGAATTGTTGGCGCTACCAAGCCGGTGCGATCCCAGTAGTCGAGCTGACGATAGGTAATGCCACAGGCTGCCGCCGCTGATGTACCGCGGTAACCAACATTTGGGTCGACCGAAGGCAAACCATCGGTGAACAGCATTTCATTGGAGTAGTCGGCAGCTGTCATTTCGTCTGACATGGCTACTCCTTTCAAATGCCTAAGGTTCAAGTACAGGTTTAATTGTTGCCCTCGACCAACCAGAAGGGCAGTTAATTTTTATCTTCGGCGTGTCGCCCAGTTTTGGTCGCACTTGGCCAGCGTATTACTAGCCATCGATGCGGTCAATGACCGTGCGAATCAGAACTCCGCGAATTGCAGAAAACTGATTTTCAATTTCGGCCGCATAGTGTGCAGCTCGAGACTTAGAGGCAGCATCGTTTTTACCCAAAACCGGTGCAACTACACCTTCGATAATTCCAATTTCGCGCTCGGCCGACGCTTTCAGGCCTCTCAGGTGACGGGGCTGTATTCCGAACCGCTGCAGGTGAACCACTGCTTTAGCTATTTCAATTGACGAACCGTCGAAAGGTTCGGTCAAAAGCGACACATCTTTTGCCTCGTTGATCAGAGTCTCGGTAATTCCTGTTTCCGAAATTAGATCGAGCTTTGAAACTTTTTTGGTGCGAACCCCTTTGAGGTGCTCGGGCTTTACAGCCGCTAGGTTTGGCTGCTTACCTTCGTCAAGATCGGCCAGATACTGGCGAATTACCTTGAGCGGCAGGTACTGGTCGCGCTGTAATTCGAGAATGATTCGGATGCGGTCTACATCGAGTGAGGTGAATTTACGATAACCAGAATTGGTTCGCTGTGGTGTTACCAAACCCTGCTCTTCGAGGAATCTAAGTTTTGAGGGCGAAAGGTCGGGAAATTCAGGATTTAGCAAACCTAAAACCTGGCCGATGGTAAGCAGCGTAGCCGATCGTGGCGCAAAAACTTTTTTAGCGGTCTGCACTAGTGGGCACCCGCCTTAGAGGCGTAAAACGTGAACCGATACTTTCCGATTTGAACCTCATCACCGGTGGCCAAAGTTGCGTCATCAACACGTTTGCCGTTCAGGAAAGTACCGTTTAGCGAGGCTAGGTCTGCAAGTTTGAAAGTTCCCGCGGTTCGCACGAATTCGCAGTGGCGCCTAGACACAGTTACATCATCCAGAAAAATATCTGCGTTCGGGTGCCGGCCCGCAGTAGACAAATCTTGATCGAGCAAGAACCTAGATCCTTGATTTGGGCCGTGTTGAACAATTAGCAAGGCTGAGCCGGAAGGCAGTGCCTCGATGGCCTGCTGCTCTTCTGAAGTTAGCGCCGCCTGGGCCTGCTCAACCAGATCGTCAGGGAAAGCGCGAGTGGATTCAACGTCGAAATTCACCGATTTCCCCCTTCTTTACTTACCCAAGATTAGTGGAATTTAACTCGCTATTTTTCACCACATCACGCACCTGGCGCAAGTAGACAAAACCGGCCCACCAGTACAGGCCTATCCCCCAGATTGCCACCGCCCAGGCGAAAGGCAGCAGAAAAAATTGTGCAGAGGTCCAAACCTTAGCCATGGTCAAAAGCGGGAAAGCGTAAAGCAGGGCGAAGGTTCCCGCTTTACCGAGGTAGTGCACCGGCAGCGGCCCGTAGCCGTGGGTAGCCAACACCGGATAAACCGCAAGCAGCATCAGGTCTCTAGCGATCACCATGGCGGCCAGCCACCAAGGGATGAAGCCGACGATGGTTAGCCCGATCAGCGACGAAAAAATATAGAGACGATCTGCGGCAGGGTCTAGTAACTGGCCAAGACGGGTGACCTGGTTGAATTTTCTCGCAAAATAACCATCTAGGTAATCGGTAAGACCACCTAGTGCAATTGCGAAAATCGCGAGTGCGTATTTTTCACTGAGCAAAAGATATAGAAAAACTGGAACCAATGCCAGTCGAAGCATGCTGAGCAAATTCGGCAGCATTAGGGCTTGCCTGCCCAAACTCATCGACTGTGGTTCACTCACCTCTCGATTGTAGGTGCAATGTCACGGTCGGGCTAGCCGGATTTGAACCGGCGACCCCTTGTCCCCCAGACAAGTGCGCTACCAAGCTGCGCTATAGCCCGTTGTCGAATGTCGACCCTTAGAGTTTAGACGCGCTTGCGCTTCTCTCTAACTCTCATGCCAACTTCAATCGGCGTACCTTCAAATCCGAAAGTTTCGCGAAGCCTTCTGGCGATGAAGCGACGATAACCCGGATCGAGGAAACCGGTGGTGAACAAAACAAATTTTGGCGGGCGCGTGCTGGCCTGGGTCGCAAACAAAATTCGAGGCTGTTTTCCAGAACGAACCGGATGCGGGGTTTCCATGGTCAATTCTGATAGGAAAGCATTTAGCTTGCCCGTTGCGATGCGCTGGTCCCATGAGTCAAGGGCAACTTCGAGAGCTGGAACCAACTTTTCCAGGTGCCTACCGGTCTTTGCCGAAATGTTTACTCTTGGAGCCCAGTCGACGTGAGCAAGGTCTTGTTCAATCTCTCGTTCTAAGTAGCGTCGGCGTTCGTCGTCTAGTTCATCCCACTTATTGAATGCCAAAACCAGAGCGCGACCTGATTGCAACGCCATGTCGACAATCCGGATGTCAGCTTCGCTGATTGGCATGGTGACATCGAATAGCACTACCGCAACTTCTGCGCGCTCAAGCGCTGCAGCGGTTCTCAGGGAGGCGTAGAAATCTGCCCCCTGCTGAAGGTGCACTCTGCGTCGAATACCGGCGGTGTCAACGAACCTCCAGATTCGACCACCAAGTTCAACCTGTTCATCGATAGGGTCTCTCGTGGTTCCGGCAAGATCGTTAACCACAGCGCGCTCGGCACCGACAGCCTTGTTGAGCAGCGATGACTTTCCGACATTGGGGCGACCAATCAAAGCAACTCGTCGAGGGCCGCCAAATTCTTCTTTGGCCACAGCCGAGACTTCAGGAAGCACCTTCATAGCTGCGTCGAGCATGTCAGCGACACCGCGCCCGTGCAGCGCAGAAACCGGGAATGGCTCGCCCAATCCTAGGTTCCAAAGGGCTGCTGCCTCAGGCTCTAAATGTGCGTCGTCGATTTTGTTTCCAACCAGGATTACCGGCTTCTTAGTGGCGCGCAGCATCTTGACCACGCGCTCGTCGGTACTGGTTGCACCTACGGTTGCGTCAACAACGAACAAGACTGCGTCGGCAAGCTCTACTGCAACTTCAGCCTGTAAAGCCACAGATTTGTCGATTCCACGAGCGTCGGGCTCCCATCCACCGGTGTCAACCAGGGTGAACTTACGCCCGTTCCATTCGGCCTTGTACGAGACGCGGTCTCTGGTGACACCAGGCTTGTCTTCGACAACAGCCTCGCGACGGCCCAAGATGCGGTTTACCAAGGCTGACTTACCCACGTTTGGGCGACCAACGATAGCTAAAACAGGCAGTGCGGGTAGAACCCGATACTCTCCATCGAACTCTTCATCAGAGTCAATTAGCTCGAGGTCGTCTTCCTCTAGTTCGTAATCTTCAAGGCCTGATCTCAGCGCATTCGCGCGCAGCTCTTCTTCATCGGTGCTGAAGCTTTTCAACTTCTCGATGAACTGCGGGCTGACCGGTTCAGCCTCAAATTCTTCGTCAAACAATTTATTTCCTTAGCGCCCAATAGCTGATCGCACCGCTGCAACGGTTTGAGCAAAATCAAGATCACTGGAGTCAACCAGTTGAACCCCGTCTGCGGGATTCATAAAATCAACAACCTGCGAGTCAGCCTTATCTCTTTCTGAGACCTGCTTGGCAAGTGAGCTCTCGCTGACCTGGGCAAGTTCAGCAGAGCGACGTTTCAGTCTAACCGCTTCGGTGGCAGTTAGTAAGAGGCGAATTTGTGCATCAGGAAAAACCACGGTGGTAATGTCTCTTCCCTCAACAACAACACCGGGATAATCAGAATTCTCAATAAGTTGCCGAGTTAGCTTTTTCATGAACTCACGAACTGCCGGAATTTTGGCCACTGAGCTGACAGCCTCGGCAACCGCTGTGCCGCGAATTTCTTCTGTAACGTCTTTTGGGCCCAGCTTTACCCAGTAGTTAGCCGGATCTAAAGAAATTGAATACTGAAATACCTCGGCAAAATTGCCGGCCGAAAGTCGATCAAGAGCCAAAAGCTCATCGGACTGGGAACCAAGAGCAAGCGCCCGGTATGCTGCACCGGTGTCTAGGTAGCCGAAACCAAGTTGTGCTGCCACAGCCTTACTCACGCTCGATTTGCCTGAACCTGCTGGACCATCAATTGCGACGACAAATTTATTCATCCCGCTATTCGCCATCCTCGGTTCTGAAGACCGGCGACCAGTGGTTCGGCAAATTTGGGTAGGACGAAAAGCTCAACCAGACCAATTTGAGCACTGGGCGAGTGTTCGAGCTGAAGCTCTTCAATGTTGACTCCAAGCGCACCCACCTCGTTGAATAATCTGCCCAATTCGCCAGGGCGATCGTCAATCATCACCACAATTCGCTGGTACTGCTGAGCTTTGCTGCCGTGCTTGCCTGGAATCTTGGCCACGCCACGATTGCCCGCATCAAGAATTTGATTTACCGCTGCCAGGCTACCCGGCTGGCCAATAGCATCAAGAGCCACAATTAGCCTGTCTAAATCAGCTCTGAAGGCTTTTAGCTCTTGATTTACCTCGAGAGAATTGGCTGCATAAATTTGCAGCCACAACTCAGGTGAACTGGCTGCAATTCGAGTGGTATCTCGTAATCCGGCCCCGGCAAGAGCTATGTCTTCCGCCTCGGCTTCCGCGAGCCTGGCTGCTAAAAGACTCGACACGGCCTGCGGAACATGAGAAACCAGTGCAACGGCTCGATCATGATCTGAGGCCGACATCTTGACCACCGAGGCACCTAGCTCGGCAATTAGAGATTCAACAGCTGCCACACGACCGGCTTCATTTTCTTCCACAGGGCAAAGAATCCATGGGCGAGCTACAAAAAGATCTGATCGACCTGCGATGGCACCACCCCGCTCCCTACCTGCCATCGGGTGCCCAGGGATGAATCTTGCCGAATTAACTCTGGTTGCCACAGCTTTTTCAATTGAAGCCTTAACGCTTGCAACGTCAGAAACTGTCGCCTCAGGAAATTTCTCAAGAAAGTCGATTACCGACTGTGCTGTTTCTTCGGGTGGGACACAAATGAAAATGACCTCGGGAGAGAAGTCACTCGACAACACCTCACCAGCACCGTAGTCGGCAGCAAGGGCTGCCGCAGAGTATGACTTGTCGGTTAACTGAACCGTATGACCCTTTGCTTTCAGGCCGAGCCCAATACTCGTTCCGAGCAGCCCGGCCCCAACTACTAGAACCCTAGTCACGGCTGAAGATCCGAGCGAAGTGCTTGGGCTCCGCGTAGGTAAACATGCTGAATTTCGCCTCGAGTCTTGTCAACATCGGCGTGAATCATGATCCTGATCACTCTAGGCATTCCGTGTTTTACGTTCATCTCAACGAAGCACATCAGCGGGACGTCAGCTAAACCTAGGTCACGCGCAGCCACGGCTGGAAACTCGGAAACTAAATCGGGAGTTGCGGTGAACAAAATGTCCACAATTTGCCCAACATCCAAATTGTTGGCGTGGAGAGTTTTGGTAAGTAGCTCTGCTGTCGACTTGATTAGATGTTCGCGTTCATCTTGGTCGAGCTGAATCGCTCCTCTAATTGCTCTGAGTGCCATTACGAACGCTTTCTAACTTTGGTTTGAGCAGTGCGCTTCGAAGAATTTGATTTACGGAATCCCTCGTCAGCTGCCTTGAGTAAAGAACTGACTTCCATTTTATTTAGTTCTCGAATTCGCCCCTCTTTGAGTGGGCCTAGGTGGATTGGACCGAACTGCCTTCTAACCAAAGAGATCACCGGGTGCTCTAGAAAGTCAAACATTCTTCGAACAATTCGGTTTCGCCCAGAGTGCAGGGTCACCTCAATTAGTGATTCAGATTCTGAGATATCTACGATGTGAGCGCGATCGGCTTTGATGAATCCGTCTTCTAATTCAAAACCTGAGAGCAGTTTGTGAGCAATTGAAGGCTCGACTCGGCCGCTTACTTTGGCCAAGTAGGTTTTCTCGACCCCAAATTTAGGATGAGCTAACTTGTGAGCGAGGTCTCCGTCGTTGGTCATGATCAGAAGCCCTGTGGTTTCGGCGTCGAGCCGACCCACGTTGAATACTCGGTCGTAACCAACTACAAACTGTGAGAGATCGGGCCGGCCATTTTCATCAGCCATGGTGCTCATCACTCCCCTGGGTTTGTTCAGCGCTAGATAAACCCTCGAAGAATCGAGCTGAATCGGCATACCGTTAACTGAGATGCGATCAACCGTTGGGTCTACGCGAGTGCCCTGCTCAGTTACAACCCGATCGTTCACCCTGACTTTGCCTGCGGCAATCAGGTCTTCGCAGACTCGTCTGGATGCCACACCAGCCGAAGCCATTACTTTTTGGAGCCGAATTCCGGCAGGTTCTTGGTTAGACATCAAAGTTCGCATTCGCATCGGGTAGGTATGGGCTGATTAGCGGAAGTTCATCGAGTGAGTTTATGCCCAGCAGCTCGAGCATCAATTCGGTTGTGCCGAACATGACGGCGCCAGTTTCGGAATCGGTGTACAACTCTGTGATTAGCCCACGGCTCAGCAGGGTTTTCACGACCGAATCGACATTGACAGCTCTGATCGAAGCAATCTGACCTCGAGAGATTGGCTGTTTGTAGGCAATGACCGCCAAAGTTTCTAATGCAGCTTGCGAAAGCTTACTTGGGTTGTCATTTGCGAGAAATAGCTTTATGGCCCAGTCATATCTTGCCCGGACAAAAATTCGCCAGCCACCGCCGACTTCTCGAATTTCAAACCCTCGGTCGGCTGAATCATATTCTTCACGCAGTTGCAAGATTGAGTCTCGAACCTCATTGACCGGGTATTCGAGCGCGGCAGCGATGTTGATCAGCGATATTGGAGTGTCTGCGATTATAAGGATTGCCTCAATGGCCGATTTTAGATTTTCCTGTGGCTGTTGGTTTTCAAGAGTCATAGTCGGCTCCAAGGGTAGATAGTTGCTCATCATCAAAATTCGTCGCCCGCCACTCGAGCTGCAAATCACCGAGCGGCGAATCCTGTTCAAAACTGATTGCCGCAAGTCGGTAAAGCTCTAGAACTGCTAAAAACCTAGCCACGACAATCGCTCTGTCTTTAGCTCCACCAATAATTTCGCGAAATGTCAATCTGGTAGCTGAACGAAGCAGCTTGACAACTTCACTGGCCTGCTCGCGGATGCTGACCCGTGGTGCGTGCAAGTGGGTTAGCCCGACCGCTGGAATCTCTCTTGGCGTGAGCGTATCTTGAGCCAGTTTGGCAAATTCATCCAGCGAGAGTGCCCAGATTAACTCTGGCTGCTGGTTTGCAAATCGTTCTTCAAGCCTCACTTCGCGGGGAATTCGCAAACTTTCAATTTCAAGGGCTGTGGCGAACCAGGAAGAAATTTCTTTGAAAGCACGGTACTGCAGTAGACGAGCGAATAGCAGGTCCCGCGCTTCGAGAAGGGCAACGTCCTCTGCATCGACAACCTCGCCCTTCGGCAAAAGGCCAGCAATCTTGAGATCGAGCAAAGTGGCCGCGATTACTAAAAACTCACTGGCCTGCTCCAGTTCTTCAACCTCGTCAAGTTGCTTTAGGTAGGCGATGAACTCATCGGTGATTTTGCTCAGCGACACCTCAGTGATGTCAAGTTCATGTTTGGCAATTAACGAGAGCAGTAGATCAAATGGCCCCTCGAAGTTTCCGAGGTTTAGTTCAAAAGCTGGGCTTTTGTCGGCGACTT
>JBEGRV010000012.1:0-26553 GCA_041180285.1 Actinomycetota bacterium | reverse complement strand
ACTCGTGAACCAGAATTCGAGTTGCCGCTGTGCAGTCTTGGCCGGCGTTGAAGTAGCCTGCGATGGCTATTTGGGCTGCTGCTTTTTGCAAGTCGGCATCTTCAAAGACAATGACCGGGGCCTTGCCACCGAGTTCTAGGTGAACTCTCTTGAGGTCGCTGGCTGCGCTCTTGGCCACCTCCATACCGGCTCGCACCGATCCGGTAATTGAAACCATTTGCGGAATTTCGTTTTCAATCATGGCCCGCCCGGTATCGCGCGTACCCGTAACCACGTTGAATACACCCTTTGGTAAAAATTCGGATGCGATCTCGGCGAGTAGCAGGGTCGAAGCAGGAGTGGTGTCAGAAGGTTTGAGGACCACGGTGTTACCAGCGGCGAGCGCCGGTGCAAATTTCCAGACGGCCATATTCAACGGATAATTCCAAGGGGTAACCTGCCCGATTACGCCGATTGGCTCTCGACGAATCGAAGAGGTGTGATCGCGAAGGTACTCAGCTGTAGCCCGGCCCTCCAGGTTTCTGGCGGCACCGGCGAAGAATCTGATCTGGTCTACAGATGGTGCCATTTCATACTCAACCAAGGTGCTTCTTGGTTTGCCGGTGTTCTCAGACTCGACATCGGCTGCTTCTTCAGCCCTGGCCTCGAGAGCATCTGCGATTCTAAATAGAGCCAACTGGCGCTCCGCCGGGGTGTAGTTGCTCCAAACTTCGAACGCCTGCTCGGCAGCCTGGTATGCGGAAGCCACATCGGCATCATTAGAGATAGGAGCCTTGGCATAGGTTTTGCCGTTGGCCGGGTTTACCACGTCACTGTATTCAGCTGACTTCGGCGCTACGTATTCTCCGTTGACAAAGTTTTTGAGTTCGCGAACCGACATTTCTTACTCTTCCTTGAGAAAATTTGCGTTTGGCACGATTCTAATCACGATTTCGTTACTCCAAAAACCAATATTTCAATAAATTCGCAGGAAAAAAGGCCAAAACGCTGCGGATTCATTTGCCATTTGGCATTTTAACTGTAAAAATCGAAGCATGTCCCGCGTAGCACGTACCAAATCGAGTCAATTAGATGAGATTTCCAAAGCCATCATCGAACAGTTGCAACTCGATGGTCGAAAAAGTTACGCCGAAATCGGCAAGGTGGTTGGGCTCAGCGAAGCTGCAATTCGACAACGGGTGCAAAAACTAACCGAGTCTGGGGTAATGCAGGTCGTTGCCGTCACCGACCCTATGCAACTCGGTTTTTACCGTCAGGCCATGATCGGCATCAGATGTGGCGGAGATACCCGTGAGCTCGCCGAAAAATTGGCCGCCATGCAAGAGGTCGACTATGTGGTGTTGACCGCAGGAAGTTTTGACATTTTGGTTGAGGTTGTGTGTGAGAACGATGACGATCTCATCGCGCTGCTCAATTCAAAAATCCGGATGCTGCCCGGAGTTGCTTCAACCGAAACCTTCGTGTACCTGAAGCTACACAAGCAGTTCTACAACTGGGGAACCAGATAGGTTCCCCGAAACTATGTAAAGAGTGATATCAAATGGCTATCTGGAATCGAAAGAACGCAGAGAGCAAAACCCCGCTACTTGACGCACGCAGAAGTGGTCAAGAAGCATCCAACAAAATGCTGCAGGAATCGGCGCGAGAGCACCTATTCATGCACTTCACCCGCCACAGCCAGTTTGACCGTGGCGAAATTCCAATGATTACCCGAGCCGAGGGTCACCACTTCTGGGACCAGAATGGCAAAAAGTACTTCGACGGCATCTCATCCTTATTTTCGGTAAATGCTGGTCACGGACGCGCGCGACTTGCTGAGGCTGCCGCTAAGCAGATGAAGCAGCTCGACTATTTCCCACTTTGGTCAAACACTCACGCACCCGGTATTGAACTAGCCGAGCGCCTCATTTCGTACGCGCCAAAGTCACTTAATCGCGTTTTCTTCACCACCGGAGGCGGTGAAGCCAACGAAACCGCCTGGAAACTGGCCAAGCAATACTTCAAGATGATGGGCAAGCCAACCAAGCACAAGGTACTAACTCGCGCAGTGGCCTACCACGGCACCTCGCACGGTGCGCTGTCGCTTACCGGAATTCCGGCGATGAAGAAGGCCTATGAACCACTGGTACCGAGCACTTTCAGAGTGCCGAATACCAACTGGTATCGAGCACAAGACCAGTTTGCTACCGAGGAAGAGTTCGCCATTTGGGCAGCAAACCGGGTCGAAGAGATGATCCTGTTTGAAGACCCCGACACAGTTGCAGCTTTCTTCCTGGAGCCGGTTCAAAATTCAGGTGGATGCTTTACCGCTCCGAAGATTTATTTCGACATGGTTCGTGAGATTTGCAACCGCTATGACGTGCTGTTGGTCGCTGATGAAACCATCGACGGTTTCGGTCGAGTCGGCAGCATGTTTGCTTCAGGGCTTTACGATTTCGAACCAGACATGTTGGTTTGCGCAAAGGGCATGACTTCGGCGTACGCGCCGATTGGTGCTCTACTGATCGCAGAGAAATTGTTCGAGCCTTTCAAAAAAGGCACCAACATCTTCTCGCATGGCTACACCTATGGCGGTCACCCGGTTTCTTGCGCCGTGGCACTTGAGAACCTAGACATATTTGACGAAGAAGATCTGGTCGGAAACGTAGCTCGAAACCAGGATGCATTCCGCAAAACACTCGAGAAGCTGAAGGATCTACCAATCGTTGGTGACGTGCGCGGAGCGGGTTATTTCTACGCCATCGAACTGGTGAAAAACAAAGAGACCAAAGAAACCTTCAACGATGCAGAATCAGAGAAATTGCTTCGCGGTTTCCTATCAACCGACCTCTACGACGCTGGCCTGTACTGCCGCTCTGACGACCGTGGCGACCCTGTAGTGCAGTTGGCTCCACCGCTGACCATCGGTCAGAGCGAATTTGATGAGCTTGAAGGCATACTGCGTTCAAGCCTCGAAAAAGCCTGGAAACTTTTCTAGGTCTTCTGGATGAACCCCCGACTATCAACAGCATCACTGGTGGCCGGGGGTTTTCCACAAAATGGATCAAACTCAACTTTGATTCAGCAAATTTAAAGAGACTAGCGCCATGAAAAATCCTGACAGTTTAAACATCTGTAGCGAGGCAATTAGCTTTGAAAGCCCGATCGGCCCAATCACGATTTACTCTGATGGCGCAGCGATAACCCGAGTGGTAATTGGTGAACACTCCCCCGACCAAAATCAATCCAGGCTGCTGAAGCGAGCCAAAAATTCAATCCTAGAAAATCTGGCCGGCAAACCTTCAAAAATAGCCGTTCCGGTTCGACTGACTGGAACTGAGTTTCAAAAAGCCGTCTGGGATGAGATTGCGAAAATCGCGTTTGGAAGCACCAGGTCCTATGGCGAGCTGGCTTCAGCAATCGGTAAACCAGCAGCGGTGAGAGCAGTTGGCCAAGCGGTCGGTAGCAACCCAGTGCCGCTGATTATTGGTTGCCATCGAGTTTTGGGAAGCTCTGGAAAAATTACTGGGTTTTCGGGAGGCGATGGCATCGAGACCAAGAGAAAACTTTTGGCAATTGAGAAAATTGCGGTGAAAGATTAGCGGCTCCCAAGACATTTACTATTTGTCAAAAGGTATTCATGAATCAGCACGAGTTTGAAGCGCTTTACCGCGAGCATGCCGCTCAGCTAGCTGCATTTCTCGCTCGCCGAGTAGATCGAGCGCTGGTTGAAGACTTGGCGGCAGACGTAATCGAAATCGCCTGGCGAAAGAGAAACCAGGCAGAACCTGGTATTTATCTGGGTTGGCTATTTGGAATTGCTTCAAGGGTGGTGGCAAACCACAGGCGTAAGTCAGCTCGCCGATCCGCCATCGAGCTCCTGCTACCGGCGCCAGAATCTGCTCCGTCTGCCGAAACATTAGCGTTGAGTGACACCGGCCTCTCAAAAGCCTGGGCGAAACTCAGTTCGAATGAGCGTGAAATATTGGCACTCGCCTTTTTCGAACAGTTAAGCCACAACCAAATTGCAACCGCCCTGAACGTCACCACTAATGCCGTGGGGATCAGAGTTCATAGAGCAAAAAATAAGTTAGAAAATCTCTTGAATCAAGAAAGATCGGTCGAATAGGCGACATTTACCAAACATGAAGAAAAAACCAGTCGAAAATCTTGAACAGCGCATCAAAGCTGCCGATCCGTTAAACCACCTCGGCACGCCAGAGCTAGATATCAGCCTTGCATCTCGAATTTCTAGTTCAAAGAGCCACAAGCGATTCAATCCGGTGATCGCAGTAGCTGGTTTGGCGGCAGCTGGGCTGCTCGCCTTTTCAATTGGTTCTGCACAACAGCCAAAACCGTTGTTTTCTATCGGTTCATCGGCTTCAAACTCGACGAAAACGGCCGCACAAGCTAATACCAAGCTTCAGCCCGGTCAGTCAGCGAACGAAGCATCTAGCCCAGCCACCGGGGACGCAGCTCAGGGTTTTGCGGCCGGAAAAATGATGATGCCCTATGTTAGCTATCAATATTTTGGCTCTGAAAAATTGAGCCAAACTGGTTCCACCGGGTCTGTTTATCAGTTTGCCTACGATGGCAATCCAAAATCAGCTCTCGAAGACTTTGCCAAATTTTTTGGCCTGACAGATTCGATAGAGCTGCAGTTCAGCGATGAATTCAGCACCTCGTACCTAGTTGGCCCCAAAGACTACACCTCGGCTACCGTCTCGCTATACACCAGCCCCGGAAACACAGGATGGAATTTCAATAACCCTGACGGTTACGTTCAGCCTGACTGCATCGAAAAGGATGAATTCGGCTGCACCCGATGGGAAGAAATTAAAGCAGACCCTGCAAAAATGCCAAGCGCAGAAGAAGTTACTAAAAAACTAAGCACCCTTGCAAAAATCGCAGGATGGGGTCCATCCAACTTCAAAATTTCGCAGACTCGAAACGAGTGGGGTGTCTCAGCTGCGGCTACTCTGCAGCTAGACGGAAAGCCCATCGCAATTGAAATTTATGCTAGCTGGGGGCAAAACGGTGTTTTAAATTATGCCGGTGGGCAATTGGGTCAGCTGATCAAAAAAGGAAGCTTTGAAACCGTCTCAGCCAAAGCAGCTTCAGTTAGAGCAAACGACTGGCGCTGGTCTGCCTCGGCTCACCACAGCCTCTACAACTACCCAGAACTGGCACAACCGATGCTGCTCAAAACTTCACCAGAGGTGAGTTGCGAATCAGACTGCCAACCCGCCGAAGAATTCAAACCTGAGGTCAAAAACGTTGAACTAACCTCGGCTCGAGCAACCCCGGTTGTGGTCTATTCGCAAACCGGCTCGATCTGGGTAGTGCCCGGCTATCTGTACGAGTCCGAAGTGGGCAGCATCGCGGTTATCGCGCTGATTGAAGGAGTTATCGAACTTCCTAAAGAATCTGAGGCCGAGGTTATGCCGTTAGACGCTGGGGTAGCTAGGTAATCAACAGCAGGGTTGAGTCGGCAATCTCGGCACGCAAACCTGCTTGCTCAGCTAATTCGATCAATTGGGCATCAGTTTCGATAACGTTATTCGACAAGGCCCACTGGCGTGCAAATAGTCCTTTGGCTTTTTTATTGAAGTGGTTTAGGGCAGTGCGTTTGCCGGCCGAATCTTCGGCTACTACTTCCAGGGTGAGATGAGAAACACCATCTGGAATTGGAGCCAATTGAGCATAGGATTTTGAGCGGGCATCGACCACAAAGCCACTGTGGCTGCGAAAAATAGGGCGATGAACTTCATCCCAGATTTTCAAATTGATTGTGCCGGCGGCGATGCCAGCCGTTAGCCGATAGTTCGGAATTCGATCTTGCAGCCCTACTAAACCCAAAAGCGCAGACTGAACAAAAATGTCTCGCTGTTTGATTTCACTCGGTTGTAGCGACTTGTCTTGAGTTGCTGAGCCCTTCAACCCACGATCGTTTAGGGCATCAAATAAAACACCGGTGTAGCGTTCAAACGCGGGCGCCAACTTAGGTTGGCGAAGATTCAGGTTCGCAGCCAGTGCGGCGCTCGTTTTTTGGGTAAGACCTAGCAGTTTTGCTGCATCAGCCCGACCGGAAACCTCTATCAGCTCGTGTACCACACGCTCTCGTGTCGACAGTAAGCCCTCAAAGCTAAGCTGACTTAGCCAATTTGCCGCTGCTGATTTCCCAGCTTCAGATTTTGATTCGGATGGAGGCAGAAGTAGCACCCGACAAGCCTAAACTTATGCGCGTGGTGCATTTGTCAAAAATCTACACGCGCAGTGGCGATGACGGTTTTACTCGCCTCGGAGACGGGGCGCTAATTGCAAAAACTGATTCACGACTAGCTGCCTACGCCGATGTTGACGAGGCCAATAGTGCCATCGGAGTAGCAATTAGCCTGGCGAAAACCGAGGTCGAAACTCAAATTGCTCTCGAGCTAACCAAGATTCAAAACCGGCTTTTTGATCTTGGTGCTGATCTGTGCACGCCGATCAAAGAGAGCAAACTGAAGCCCTCGATTCGGGCCGAAAAAACCTGGGTAACTCAGCTAGAAAGCGCGATTGATAGACATAACGGACCTTTGCCTGAACTGAATTCTTTCGTACTCCCTGGCGGCACCAATTTTGCTGCAGCCATCCACCTGGCCCGCACGATTGTTAGACGAGCAGAGAGGTCGATTTACTCGGCCATCGAAGAATTCGGCTCAAGGGCCAACGACGAACCTGGCAAAGGCGGGATCAACCCAATTTGTGCAATTTACCTGAATCGACTCAGCGATTACCTATTTGTCGTCGCCAGAGTGGCCAACCTCGCTGTGTCGAAAGAGGTGCTTTGGGAACCGATGCAAGCATGAACCTTCTGCGCTGGCTATGAAGAACATTGAAGAAAAGCCAAATAAAAAAAACCCGCCGACTAATCGACGGGTTTTTTAGTAAGTGCTATTTAGATCAGCGCTGCGTTTCGAGCAACCACAGTTACTACATCGTGCTCTACCGATAGAAAGCCATCTTCGGCGTTAGCTTTGATGACTTCTCCTTCGGGAAGAGTTATTCGAACTTCGCCGGTAGACAAGATCGCCAGCATTGGCTCATGCCCTGCTAGAAGACCGATTTCACCCTCGACGGTTTTGGCGATTACCTGTTTGGCATCGCCAGACCACACGGCTTTATCGGCTGCTACCAGCTCGACACGCAAAAGTTTGCCGGCCATTATTACTTACCGGTTTCCTTCTGGATGCGCTCGTAGTTAGCCATAACCATGTCTAGGCCACCAACGTTGAAGAAGGCCTGCTCTGGAATGTGGTCTAGTTCACCAGAAGCAATCTTCGAGAAGCCCTCGATAGTGTCTTTTAGCGGAACAGTCGAACCTGCCACACCGGTGAACTTGGTTGCCATGTAGGTGTTCTGCGATAGGAACTGCTGGATGCGACGAGCACGCGAAACGGTGATCTTGTCTTCTTCAGAAAGCTCTTCAACACCAAGGATGGCGATGATTTCTTGCAGCTCTTTGTTCTTCTGCAGAATTGCCTTGACTCGAATCGCGGTGTCGTAGTGATCCTGTGCGATGTAGCGAGGGTCAAGAATTCGCGAGGTCGAGGTTAGCGGGTCGATAGCTGGGTACAGACCCTTCGAGGCAATTTCACGCGAAAGCTCGGTGGTCGCGTCGAGGTGGGCAAATGTGGTTGCCGGCGCTGGGTCAGTGTAGTCGTCAGCTGGAACGTAAATTGCCTGCAGCGACGTGATCGAGTGACCACGGGTTGAGGTAATTCGCTCCTGAAGCAGACCCATTTCATCGGCAAGGTTTGGCTGGTAACCCACGGCTGAAGGCATACGGCCCAGCAGTGTAGAAACCTCAGAACCTGCCTGAGTGAAGCGGAAGATGTTGTCGATGAACAAAAGCACGTCTTGCTTCTGCACGTCGCGGAAGTACTCGGCCATGGTAAGTGCCGAGAGTGCAACGCGAAGACGGGTGCCTGGTGGCTCATCCATCTGACCGAACACGAGGGCGGTTTTATCGATAACACCTGACTCGGTCATTTCTTCGATTAGGTCGTTACCCTCACGAGTACGCTCACCCACACCGGCGAAAACTGACACTCCATCGTGGTCTTCTGCCACACGGTAAATCATTTCCTGGATCAGAACGGTCTTACCTACACCGGCACCACCGAATAGACCAATCTTTCCACCCTGTACGTAGGGGGTCAGTAGGTCAATTGACTTGATTCCGGTCTCGAACATCTGGGTCTTTGACTCAAGCTGGTCGAAAGCAGGTGCTGAGCGGTGGATCGGCCAGCGCTCTTTGACCTCAATCTTTTCGCCCTTTTTGGCGTTGAGAACATCGCCAACTACGTCGAATACGTGACCTTTGGTTACGTCACCAACTGGAACCGAAATAGGGGCTCCGGTGTCAGTTACAGAACCGCCACGAACCAAACCGTCAGTTGGCTTCAGAGCGATGGCGCGAACCAAGTCGTCGCCAAGGTGCTGAGCAACCTCGAGAGTTAGAGTGGTCTGCTCACCGTTCATATCGATGACAGTGGTCAGAGCGTTGTAGATCTCTGGGATGGCATCGTGTGGGAACTCGATGTCAACCACAGGACCATTCACGCGGGCAATGCGACCGGCTGCCGAAGCGGCTGCCTTTTTCTTGGTTGCGGCCATGTCTCTTTCTTTCTCTTAGTCTTCGTCGCCAACGGTGGCCAGTGCATCGGCACCACCGACGATTTCGGAAATCTGTTGGGTAATTTCAGCCTGACGAGCCTGGTTGCTCAATCGGGTGTAGTTCTTGATGAGCTTGTCTGCGTTGTCAGTTGCGCTCTTCATAGCTTTCTGGCGGGCTGCATGCTCAGATGCCGCTGACTGCAGCATCGCGTTGAAGATTCGGCTCTCGATGTAAACCGGAAGCAGAGCATCTAGCACCTTGCCGGCTTCAGGTTCGAACTCGTAGAGCGGGAAAACTTCATTGTCGGCAGGGGCTTCAACACCCTCGACGACCTCAAGCGGCAGCAATCTGACAACCTGTGGCTCTTGGCTGATCATCGAAACAAAGCGGTTGTAGACGAGGTGAATCTCGTCTACGCCGCCGTCTTTGAATTCGATGTTGAAAGCTGCCAAAACAGCCTCAGCAATTTCACGGGCGGTCTCGACCTGAGGTAGGTCAGTGCCGCCAATCCATTGGCGGATCGAGTCGCGACGTCGGAAGTTGAAAAAACTTACTGCCTTGCGACCCACCAGGAAATAAACCACGTCTTTACCTTGCTCACGAAGCAAAGCGGTTAGCTGCTCTGCTTCTTTGAGCACGTTTGACGAGAAGGCTCCCGCAAGACCACGGTCAGAGGTGAAAATCACTACTGCAGCACGATCAATACGAGCAGGTTCGGTGGTAAGCGGGTGGTCAATGTTTGAGTAGGTTGCTACCGCCGACACTGCACGGGTGACCGCACGCGAGTACGGGTTGGCCGCGGCCACACGCTGCTGTGCTTTAGCAATGCGCGAGGCTGAGATCAACTCCATTGCGCGAGTGATCTTCTTGGTCGTCTGGGCAGATTTGATTTTCTGCCGGTAGACCCGAAGTTGCGCTCCCATGACTCTCCTAGTTCTTTACCGCGAAAAAATTACTTCTTGCGCTTCTGCTTGACGATTTTTTCTTGGTCTACTTCGTCGGCACCAAGTGCTTCAGCGTTCGCTGAAGAAGCAAGTGATTCACCCTTAGAAGTTGCAAAGCCCTTCTTGAACTTGGCAACTGCCTTTTCAAGTTCGGCAATGGTGTCGTCTTTGAGGTCGTTGGTCTCACGAATGGTGGTAAGCACCTTCGAGTTACGACGCAGGTAGTCAAGAAGCTCTGACTCAAAACGAAGTACGTCTTCTACCGGAACCTCGTCTAGCTTTCCGGTGGTACCCGCCCAAATTGAAACTGTTTGCTCTTCAACAGGGAACGGTGAGTACTGTGGCTGCTTCAAGAGCTCCATCAGGCGCGCACCGCGAGCTAGCTGCTGACGTGATGCTGCATCTAGGTCTGACGCAAACATGGCGAATGCCTCTAGCGAGCGATACTGTGCCAACTCAAGCTTCAGGGTTCCTGAAACTTTCTTAATTCCCTTAACCTGCGCTGCACCACCAACACGAGAAACCGAGATACCTACGTCAATAGCAGGACGCTGGTTTGAGTTGAATAGGTCTGACTGAAGGAAGATCTGGCCGTCGGTGATCGAGATCACGTTGGTCGGAATGTAAGCCGAAACGTCATTGGCCTTGGTTTCGATGATCGGTAGACCAGTCATCGAGCCAGCACCGAGTTCGTCATTTAGCTTGGCACAACGCTCTAGCAAACGACTGTGTAGGTAGAAAACGTCACCAGGGTAAGCCTCGCGGCCCGGTGGGCGACGTAGCAATAG
This sequence comes from Actinomycetota bacterium, assembly GCA_041180285.1. Lineage (GTDB taxonomy): Bacteria > Actinomycetota > Actinomycetes > Actinomycetales > Microbacteriaceae > Rhodoluna. The sequence continues at coordinate 16,180 of JBEGRV010000012.1, read as the reverse complement.
CGATACGGCGCGGTAAGCCTCTGCCTGCTTTGAAAGGTCATCAAAAATGATTAGGACGTGCTTGCCACCGTACATCCAGTGCTGACCAATTGCAGAACCGGTGTAAGGGGCTAGGTACTTGAAACCAGCTGGATCAGATGCTGGCGAGGCAACGATGGTGGTGTACTCCATTGCGCCGGCAGCCTCTAGGGCACCCTTCACCGCAGCGATGGTTGAACCTTTTTGACCGATAGCCACATAGATGCAACGAACCTGCTTGGTCACGTCACCTGAATCCCAGTTGGCTTTCTGGTTAATAATGGTGTCGATAGCAATCGCAGTTTTACCGGTCTGGCGGTCACCAATGATCAGCTGGCGCTGACCGCGGCCGACTGGGATCATGGCGTCAATCGCCTTGATGCCGGTCTGCAGCGGCTCGTGAACTGACTTACGCGCCATAACGCCCGGAGCCTGAAGCTCGAGTGCACGACGTGACTCAGCCTTAATTTCACCCAGGCCATCAATTGGGTTTCCAAGTGGATCTACTACGCGACCAAGGAACTTGTCGCCAACAGGTACCGATAGCACTTCACCGGTGCGGTGAACTTCCATACCCTCTTGGATGCCTTCAAAGTTACCGAGGACTACGGTACCGATTTCACGCTCGTCTAGGTTTAGAGCCAGACCCAAGGTGCCATCGGCAAACTTGAGCAGCTCGTTCGCCATGGCGCTTGGCAGACCCTCAACGTGGGCAATGCCGTCAGCGGCATCGATCACGTGGCCTACCTCGGTGCGCGAAGCTTTGGCTGGCTCGTAAGACTTGACGAAGTCTTTTAGAGCATCGCGAATCTCGTTCGGGCTGATTTTCAGATCTGCCATCTCGTATCCTTTGCTTTTGGGGCGAACCCCGGTTGGTCAGTGAATCAGCTTGCTTACGCGAGCTGCAATCTTGCTTGGTTTAGACGGGCGCTAAGGCTTCCGTCGATAATTTGGCCGGCAACCTGAACCTTCAGGCCACCGATGATGGTTTCGTCGATCTCGACATTTACCTTGATGTCTAGACCAAAACTCTTTGATAGAGCCTTCTCGAGACGATCGAGTTGCTTCTTGTCTAGCGGGGCTGCGGCAACCACAGTGGCTACCAAACGCTCTGCGTAGGCAGAGAGCTGCTTACCAAACTGTTCGAGCACCACAGAAACACGACGCTTACCAGCACCTGAAACCGCGCGAGAAATCAGCATGGCTGCCTCTGGGGTTGCTTTTGACTTCAGCAGTGCGTCAACCAGAGACTGCTTTGCTTCTGCAGACGCGGTTTTTGCGCCGAGTGCAAATTGCAGTTCTTGGTCTGACTCAATGGCCTGGCGGAAGCTGTGCAGCTCGGTTTCAACCTGGTCGAGTTTTTTGCCTTTGGCTGAGATGGCGGCTACAACATAGACACCAAGTTGCTCAAAAGCTGCAACCAAGTCGCTTCCTGAAGACCAGCGAAGAGCAACCAGAGAGTCGGTGAAATCAAGGGCAACTTTAGAGACACTCTTGCCGAAAACAGCCTGAAGTGCCCCCGATTTAGCCTTTGCCTCGGCGGAAGGGTCCGAGAGGATGCTGCGCAGTTGCGCCGAAGATGCGATAGCCGCACCAACCGCGAACAACTCGCTAGCTAACTTGATGTCTGCCTTGCCAAGTAGCGGCTCGATGGCCGCTTTTGCACTTAGCAGTGACTGTCTGGTTGAACTCGCCATCGTTACTTCTTGCTCGCTTTGCTCTTTGGAACGGTGTCGCCGGCCTCAATCTCAGCAAGGAACTGGTCGATTACTCCGGTGGCGACTTTGTCGTTCTTTAGGCTGGCGCCAACAACACTTGAGGCAAGGTCAATGGCTAAAGAGCCGACCTCGGCACGAAGTGAAATTAGAGCCGCCTGACGCTCGGCCTCAATTTGGGCCTTTGCGGTCGCGGTCAGTCTGGCTGCTTCGCTCGAAGCCTGCTCTTTCAGTTCAGCCAAAATGGCTGCACCTTCGGCGCGTGCTTCTTCACGAATTTTGGCTGCTTCGGCGCGAGCCTCAGCCTGCTCTGCTTCGATGTTTGCAGTTTTTGCTGCAGCTTCGGCCTGAGCCTTCTCGGCTGCAGCCAAGCGCCCTTCAATTGCCTCGGTGCGAGCATCAAGAGTCTTCTTGAAGTTAGGTAGAACCTTGAACCAGAAGAACGTCAGCAGAACAACGAAAACAACCGAAGACCACAGGATGTCGTAGTCAGCTGGCAACAGTGGGTTAGGCGCGGCCTCTCCCTCTGCGGCAGCCGCAAGAATCCTTGAAATCATGGTCTAGATCCTGACTGACTAAGCGAAGATGAATGGGGTTGCAAGACCGATAAGCGCAAGTGCTTCGGTGAATGCGATACCAAGCCACATGGTGACCTGAAGTTTTGCTGCTAGTTCTGGCTGGCGAGCAATTGACTCGATGGTCTTTGAAACTACAAGACCTACACCAATGCCTGGGCCTACTGCTGCAAGACCGTAGCCGACTACTGCTAGGTTGCCGGTTAGTTCAGCGATGTTAGTTACGTCCACTTTGATTTTCCCTTCCGTGGTTTGAGCTGACGGTTGTCAGCTCTTAGTGCTCATCTGACAGTGCCAACTGAATGTAGACAGTAGTCAGAAGAGTAAATACATAGGCCTGCAGGAATGCCACCAAGATTTCAAACAGGGTGAAAGCGAATCCGAACAGGAAAGTGCCGGCGCCGAACAGTTTGAATAAACCGTCTGCGTTGAACAAGAAAAACTGAGTTGCTGAGAAACAAAGCACTAGCAAAAGGTGACCGGCAACCATGTTCATGGTTAAACGAAGGGCCAGAGTGACTGGGCGAAGGATGAAGGTCGATAAGAATTCGATCGGGGTAACCATTACGTAGAACGGCTTGGGCACACCCGCTGGGAACAGGGCAGAGGTGAAGAAGTGCCCACCGTGCTTTCTGACGCCAGCGTAGATAAAGGTCACGTAGGCGGCAACTGCCATCACGATCGGTAGACCGATTACTGAAGTGGCTGCGATGTTTAGTCCCGGGATGATACCGGTGATGTTCATTCCCAAAGTGAGGAAGAAAATTGTGGTTAGCAACGGCAAGAAACGGTCGCCGTCTTTTTCTCCGAGCTGATCGTGGGCGATGCTCTTACGAACGAAGTTCAGTGAGATTTCACCCATGAGCTGAAAACGGGTTGGGACGAAGTTTTGGGTTTTGTAAGCCTGCTTGAACTTACGAGTCCAGAGGAAGAACAGCACGAGCAGAAGGCTCAGCACCAACAGACGAATCAACATGATTCGGTTCAGGGCAAATGGGGTTCCCTCGAAAGCAACGATTTCTGGGTAAAACTCCATAATCGACGGAGCGTGGAAACCGCCACCAGACTCTTCGGTGCTAGCTGCTACGTAGAGCAGGCTCAGTGCGTTAGATAACAGCTCGAACTCCTGTTTCGGGGCAAAGGTCACCCTTGCGGCGATTTACAGTGCTTGTAGCGCTTGAAACTGGTTCAGCGCTTGCATAATCCTAACAGCATCAACGCCAGAAAAATCCCGTGGAAGCCTAATTTCCCAAAGGAATTCTGGCGCTGAGTGCGATCTTGGTATCGATGGCCAAAGTTCCAAAAATAGAGACCACCAGGGTGAAGAACAAAACTGGCCCGCTGATAAATTCAGCGTCTTTAAGCAGCGAAATAAAAAGCACAAATAGCAACAGTTTTGCAAGCCAACCGCCGAGTACAACGCCGAAAAAACCGCCGAGCGGAAGTTTGGCACCAAACCAAACGCTGAGCACAGTCAGTGAAACAAACAGCAGGGTTAGAGCAGCACCTATCAGTGCAGACAATGCTCCTTCAACACCCGCAAAAATAAATCCTGCGCCAGCTCCGAGGACTGCCACTGCCCCAACCAGAGCTGAACCAAGTTTTAGAACCTTGCTAAAAACTTTTTCAAGTGAGTCACCGTTTGACATTTAGAGCCATCTTTCGTTTCTGGAGCACGGGTCTGAGGGTGTAACTAAGCGCCAAAATAACACCTAGGGTAAAGATCAAGAGCACTAGCTGCCAATCTAGGAAAAAGACCAAAATGCAGCTTATTGATATAACCGCGGTCCACAGGTAAAACACCAAAACCGCACCAAGGTGGCCGTGACCCAAATCTTGCAGTCGGTGGTGAATGTGCTGGCGATCTGCGCTGAACGGAGATTTTCCCGCTCGCAGCCTTCGCAACACCGCCATTGCAAAATCAAGCATCGGAAGAATCAGAATGGCCACCGGCAAAATTAGCGGGATGAATGCTGGCAGCAGCTCATCCTGACTGACCAATTTTGGATCAATCTGACCCGTCACGGTCAATGCTGAGGTTGCCATCAGTAGGCCGAGCAGCAAAGCCCCGGTGTCGCCCATGAAAATTTTGGCTGGGCGCCAATTGAAAGGAAGAAAGCCCAGACACATGCCGATCACAATCGCTGAGAGCAACGAAGCCAAGTTGAAGTAGTTGCTGGGTGAGGTTTGCTGCGATAGCAGGTAGCTGTAAGCGAAAAAGACTGAGGTGCCGATTAATACCACTCCGGCAACTAAACCATCTAGCCCGTCAATGAAATTGACCGCATTCATAACCAACACGGTCAGAAAAAGAGTCACTACAAACGAGGTTCCGAAGCTGCCGATGGTTAGACCGTTGATTGGTAACGAAATGATTTGAACACCCTGCCAAGCCAAAATTCCGGCAACCACAAACTGGCCCGCGAGCTTGAGTGTCCAGTCAAGATCGTAAAGATCGTCGAGAAAACCGATTGCGGTGATTACGGTGGCGGCCGCAGCAATGGCCAAAATTTGAGTTGGGTCAGCGAAAACGCTGCGGAACCAGCCAAGTGAGGCTGCAACCGGCAGAGCCACCATGAATCCGAAGTACATGGCGATTCCGCCGAGCCGAGGGGTAGGCCGCGAGTGCGCATCACGGCTTCTAATTTGCGGATAGAGGCGATAGCGATGGCTAACTTTTAGGGTCGCCCAGGTTCCGGCAAAGGTAACCACTGCGGTAACTAAGATCAGCAGCAAATAGGCGCGCAAGAGTTACTCGATGCTCTCAAGCAGGTCGCCGGCAACAGACCTAATTTGTGATTCTCGAAGCGCCCCTCGCCTAACGATTCGGATTTTGCCCGTAGTGCTGAGCGTTCCGTTTTCGTCGTAGCTGTCTTCGATTGAGGTTAGATCGAGGATTGTCGATGCCTCACCCTTTGGGCTGGGGCCGCCATCGAGGTAAACCTTGACGCTTGAGCCCAAGTAAGCCTCGGCCTGCTGGCAGGTGGTAGCCGCTGGTTCGCCGGTTAGGTTTGCGCTTGAAACCGCCATCGGCCCCACCTCTTCGAGCAGAGCCAAGGCAATTTTGTGGTCTGGCATGCGCAAGGCCACCGTGCCCTTGGTCTCGCCGAGATCCCATTGAAGTGATGGTTGAGCTCTCAGGATCATGGTTAGGGCACCCGGCCAGAAAGTTTCGGCAAGACGCTTGGCGACGTCTGGAACAGTTTCGGCCAGCGCATACAAATTATTGATGTTTGGAATCAGCACCGGCGGTGGCGACTGTGGCCCCCTACCCTTGGCAGCAAGAAGAGCGGCTACTCCCTGTGCCGAAAAAGCGTTACAGCCAATTCCGTAAACCGTATCGGTGGGTAAAACTACTAGCTCGTGGCGACCAAGCGAGGCTTTAGCTAGCCGCATTCCGGTGAGTAGGTCAGTGTCTACAGAGCAGTCATAGATTCTTTCCATGAGTACCTCTCGACTACTTTCTCGCGCTTACCGCGCGATCACGCTGGGTTAAATCTTGATGCGCAGTCACATCATTCCAACCGTCAGCCAATAGTAATTCAACAACCGCGTCACTTTGCTCGTCTGAGTGTTCGATTACGAGAAAACCGCCGGTGCGCAGTAATCGATTTGCCGTCTTAGAAACGACTCTAATTACATCGAGCCCATCTTCTCCGCCATAAAGAGCAAGTGCAGGATCAAATTTGGCCACCTCTAAATCTCTAGGCACTGCAGCGACTGGAATATAAGGCGGGTTGGACACCACGACTGCTACGTTGCCGTTTAGCTCAGGAAACGCGTCAGCCATGTCTGCCAGCACCAAATTTTCGGGATTACCGTAGCGTTCGAAATTTTTACTGGTGAATTCAAATGCGGCCGGAGATTTTTCGACTGCGTAAACCCGACTATTTGGAACTTCCTGCTGCAGGCTTAGGGCAATTGCACCGCTGCCCGAGCCGAGGTCAATCGCAATCGGATTTTCGTTGGCAAAACTTTGCAGCTCAGCAATAGCCAGGCCCGCCACCATTTCGGTTTCTGGCCTCGGAACAAAAACCCCAAGCCCGACCCTCAACTCAAGAGAGCGAAAATAGGCGATGGCGGTGATGTGCTGCAGTGGCTCCCGCTGCATTCTGCGGGCGTATGCGGTGATGATCGGATAGGCCTGTTCCTCAGTAATTTCATCGTCGAGAATTAGCCGGGTCTGCAGTTCGCCCCAGCTAATCCCCAGAAAATGGGCAGCCAAAATTTCAGCATCGTTGAGCGGCGTATCAATGCCGGCAGCGCTGAATTTACTCTCAGCGTGGGCGATCAGATCACGCAGCAGCATGAGCTATTTATTGCCCAGTGCGGCTAGACGCGCTTCTTCATCCATGGCGATTGCAGATTGAACCACCGGTTCGAGGGCGCCATCCATAACTTGGTCGAGGTTGTATGACTTGTAACCGGTGCGGTGATCGGCGATGCGATTCTCTGGGAAGTTATAGGTGCGAATTCGCTCTGAGCGGTCGACGGTTCGAACCTGTGACTTACGAGCCGCTGATTGTTCGGCTTCGATAGCCTCCTGCTGGGCAGCCAGAATGCGGGCACGCAAAACGCGCATTGCCGCCTCACGGTTTTGCAGCTGGGATTTTTCGTTCTGCATCGAGACCACAATTCCGGTCGGAAGGTGAGTGATTCGAACAGCGGAGTCGGTTGTGTTAACCGACTGGCCACCCGGGCCAGAAGAACGGTAAACGTCGATTCGCAGATCATTTTGGCTGATCTCGACCTCTTCAGGCTCGTCAACCTCTGGAAACACCAAAACACCAGCAGCTGAAGTGTGAATTCGACCCTGGGTCTCGGTAACTGGAACTCGCTGAACTCGGTGAACTCCACCCTCGTATTTCAGATGGGCCCAAACACCCTCGGCAGGATCAGTGGCGTTCGATTTGATTGCAATCTGGATATCTTTGATACCGCCGAGGTCAGACTCGTTCTTTTCAATGACCTCGGTTTTCCAACCTTTTGAGTTTGCGTACTGGATGTACATACGAAGCAAGTCAGCAGCGAACAGTGCGGATTCGGCACCACCCTCACCGGCCTTGATCTCCATAATCACGTCACGGCCATCGTCTGGGTCTCGAGGAATTAGCAAGCGACGCAGCTTTTCGGTCGCGGCAACCAGCTTTTCTTCTAGCGCCGGCACCTCTTCAGCAAACAACTCGTCTTCTTTGGCAAGCTCTTTTGCAGCCGCGAGGTCATCGGTGGTCGCGTTTACCGCATTGTAAGCGGCAACAATCGCACTGAGCTCGGCATATCGGCGGTTGAGTTTTTTAGCCAAAGCAGGGTTAGCGTGCACCGAAGCATCAGAAAGTTGCTCTTGAAGCTTGGCGTGCTCATCTAACAGCGGCTGAACTGAATCAAGCATTTTCGAATTTGATTATTCAGCATCGTTGCCGGTCGGAACCGGCATTGACTTCTGAACCTGCATCAAGAACTCGACGTTGCTCTTGGTGTCTTTGAGACCCTTGAGTACCATTTCGAGAGCCTGTTGCTGCTCAACACCGGCGAGTACTCGACGTAGCTTCCAAACAATCTTGGTTTCGTCAGGCGCCATCAACATCTCTTCACGACGGGTACCAGAAGCGTTTACATCAACCGCAGGGAAGATGCGCTTGTCAGCAAGCTGACGAGATAGACGCAGCTCCATGTTTCCGGTTCCCTTGAACTCTTCGAAGATAACCTCATCCATCTTTGAACCGGTCTCGACTAGAGCGGTGGCAAGAATGGTTAGCGATCCGCCGTCTTCGATGTTTCGGGCAGCGCCAAAGAAACGCTTAGGTGGGTAAAGCGCTGATGAATCAACACCACCAGAAAGGATGCGGCCCGAAGCCGGTGCGCTCAGGTTGTAAGCACGGCCCAGTCGGGTGATTGAATCAAGCAGTACGACAACATCGTGACCAAGCTCAACCAAACGTTTTGCGCGCTCAATAGCTAACTCTGCAACTGTGGTGTGGTCTTCGGCTGGGCGATCGAAGGTTGAGGCAATTACCTCGCCCTTGACGGTGCGCTGCATGTCGGTGACTTCTTCAGGGCGCTCATCAACCAAAACCACCATTAGGTGAACCTCAGGATTGTTCGCACTGATTGCGTTTGCAATTGCCTGCAGAACCAGAGTCTTACCGGCTTTAGGAGGCGAAACAATCAAGCCACGCTGGCCCTTACCGATTGGCGAAACCAAATCGATAATTCTGGTGCTCAGCTTGTTTGGCTCGGTTTCGAGACGAAGTCGACTCTGCGGGTAAAGCGGGGTGAGTTTCGAGAACTCAACTCGAGCTCCGGCCTGCTCAACGGTAAGACCGTTGATTGAGTCAATGCGAACAATGGCATTGAACTTCTGACGACCCTGGCCTTCACCCTCGCGTGGTTGACGAATGGCACCAACCACAGCGTCACCTTTGCGCAGATTGTACTTCTTGACCTGACCGAGTGACACGTAAACATCGTTTGGCCCAGGCAGGTAGCCGCTGGTGCGCACGAAAGCGTAGTTGTCGAGAACGTCGAGGATTCCGGCTACTGGAATTAGTACGTCATCTGGAGAAATTTCTGGTTCGATCTCATCGCGGTCATTGCTGCGGTTGCGACGGTCACGACCGTAGCGGTCACGATTGCGGTTACGGTTGCGGTTGCGGCCGCCGCGCTCGTCGTTGAAGTCACGCTCGCCGCGTTCGTTGTTGCGGTCGTTGTTGCGAACTTCATTGTCTCGGTTTGAATTGTCTTCCGAGTTAGCTTCGCTGTTTGACTCGTTTTCGCTTGAACCTTCGCCGTTGTTTCGGCCGCGGTTGCGGTTACGGTTGCGGTTACGGTTATTGCGCTCTCCCCGTTCGCCACGATCAGAATCGTTGCCATCTTGAACCGGAGCCTCTTTTGGCGCCTCGGCTGCAGGAGCAGCTTCGGTTGCCTCAGCCGCTTTTGCCCGGGTACGGGTGGTCTTTTTTGGTGCCTCAGCTGCGACGTCGGTTGACGGAGCTGCGATAGACGCACTTACGCGTCGGCTCTTGCGCTCAGGCTTGGTGGTTTCTTGGATTTCATCCATTTTGATTGATTGCTCTTTCTCGGAGTTGCAGCTGAATTTGATTGATTGCTGCCGATTACGGATTTACCGTGAAGATTGCTTTCGCAAAAATTGCACCCTGCCGAACTAGTTGTCGGCTTGAACTTTTTGGTGCACCACAACAGTAGCACCTTTAAAGTCAACCGCCAACATCAGCGCACGCCAGTCGGGATAGTGTTGGGCAGCCAATTTTGCAGCCTCCAGACGTTCGGTTGGGCCGTTGGCTAAAACCAGAACTGAAGGGCCTGCACCCGAAACCACCGCTGCAAAACCGTTACTACGCATTAGTTCAACCAGTGCGTTCGTCTCTGGCATTGCCGCAGCACGGTAATCCTGGTGAAGCCGATCTTCGGTTGCTGCCATCAGCAAGTCAGGGCTCTGCGTTAGTGCAGCAATCAGCAGAGCCGATCGGGAGACGTTGAAGACAGCGTCTTCATGAGGTACCGACTCTGGTTGAAGTGACCTAGCCAGAGCGGTCGACATTTTGTGGTTTGGGACCAGCTCAAGTGGTGAAACCCCACGATGGACGAAGAGCTTCTTGTGGCGCGGTCCCTGCTCATCGACCCAAGCGATGGTGAGACCTCCAAAAAGGGCAGGGGCAACGTTATCCGGGTGCCCCTCAAGCTCGGTCGCCAACTCAAGTAACTCTTGATCTGATATCTCTACAACGCCGTCTAGTAGACCTTTGGCCGCAACGATGCCCGAGACTACAGCGGCACCTGACGAACCCATTCCTCGACCGTGAGGGATGATGTTGTGTGCTTTCAACCTGAGGCCGGGGACCTCTTGGCCAAGTCGGTTGAAGGTAAAGATTATCGACTGAACCACAAGGTTAGAAGCATCGGTTGGCACCTCACCAGAGCCTTCGCCGATTACTTCAACGAATGCACCTTCGCCAGCTACGGCCTCTACTTCAAGCTCGTCATAAAAAGAGAGCGCCATTCCGAGAGTGTCAAAACCAGGACCCAGGTTTGCCGACGTGGCCGGAACCTTTACCGTGACTTTTCTGCCGATGATGCTCATTTATTTCTGCTCAAACCCAAACGCTCAGCCACTGCCTCAACTCGGTTCGCAACCGCCTGAGGTTTGATACCCCGACCGCGCTCATCTTTTAGAGCCCACATCGGATCTTTCAATCCGTGTCCGGTAACGGTGACAACGATGCTGGACCCGGCGTCAACCTCGCCCAATTTAGATTGCTTGAAAAGCCCAGCGGCACCTGTGGCACTGGAAGGCTCAACAAACACGCCAACTTCATTCGAGAGGAAGCGGTGCATCCACAAAATTTCTTTATCGGTAACCGCACCGAACTGACCCTGCGATTCGGTCTTTGCCGCCTGCGCGAGATCCCACGAGGCAGGGTTACCGATTCGAATGGCAGTTGCAATGGTGTCTGGTTTTAGCACTGGAGCTCCGGTGGTGAACGGTGCCGAGCCAGCAGCTTGGAAGCCCCACATTTTTGGCAGCTTAGCGATGCGGCCAGCCTGCAGATCTTCTTTGTATCCCTTGAAGTAAGCCGAGTAGTTTCCGGCGTTTCCGACCGGTAGCACATGCAGGTCAGGGGCAAAACCTAGTGAATCTACGACCTCGAACGCACCCGTCTTTTGACCCTCAATGCGGTCTGGGTTTACCGAGTTGACCAGGTGGACCGGGTAGTTGTCGCTCAGTTCGCGAGCGATTCTAAGGCAGTCGTCAAAGTTACCCTTGACCTGAAGAATCTGCGCCTTGTGAGCAACCGCCTGACTAAGTTTGCCGAGCGAAATTTTGCCGCGCGGCACCAAAACCACAGACTGGATACCCGCAGCGGCTGCATAGGCCGCAGCCGAAGCCGAGGTGTTTCCGGTGGATGCAGCAATAACAGCCTTTGCCCCGTGACCAACTGCCTTAGAAACAGCCATGGTCATACCACGGTCTTTGAAAGATCCGGTTGGGTTCATGCCTTCAACCTTTAGCCAGGCACGTTCTGCGCCAACCAGTTTGGCCAGTGCAGGCGCGTCAACCAGAGGGGTGCCGCCTTCACCCAACGTCACAATCGGGTTACCGGCTTCGATGTCTAGACGATCAAAATATTCGCGGATTACACCGCGCCACTGGTGGGCCATTAGTTACCTTCTACTCGAATAACAGAGGTGACCGAGGCCACAACATCTGAGGCTGACAAAAACTTGACCACGCTATCGAGGGATGCGTTTGACGCGGCGTGGGTTCCAATTTCGAGGGTAGCGGTTTTGCTACGCACTCCCGCGTCAATTCGCACCGCTTGTTCAACGGTTTCGATTGATACTCCGTGCCCCGAGAAAACATTGGCAATTGTTGCCAAGACGCCAGGTTCGTCGCGAACCTCAAGGGTGATTTGGTATCGGGTATTGACCAAATCGATCGGCAACACTGGCAGGTTTGCGTGTACCGAATCGGCAAGCCCAGGACCACCGGCGACGTGACGCTTTGCAGCCGAAACTAGGTCACCTAGCACTGCAGAAGCGGTCTGCACACCACCTGCGCCTGCGCCATAAAACATCAGTGAGCCTGCAGCCTCAGCCTCGACGAACACTGCGTTGAATGCACCACGAACCGCTCCGAGCGGGTGGGTGCGGTCGATCAACACCGGATGTACACGAACGGAAATTCCGTCTTGACCAGCAGTTGCCTCGTCTAAGCGCTCACAAATTGCGAGCAGCTTGATGACATAGCCGTCGCGCTGGGCCGCTTTGATCTGCTCGGCGCTGACCTTGGTAATACCCTCGCGGTAAACCTTTTCGAGGGGTACCTCGGTGTGAAAAGCCAACGATGCCAAAATCGCAGCCTTCTGAGCAGCGTCATATGCCTCTACGTCTGCTGTTGGATCTGCCTCGGCATATCCGAGCGCCTGCGCCTCTGATAGAGCGTCGTTAAATGAGGCTCCGGTCGAATCCATTCGATCGAGAATGTAGTTGGTGGTTCCGTTCACGATTCCCATGATCCGGGTGACTTTGTCGCCGGCAAGCGATTCACGTAGCGGGCGAATAATTGGAATTGCACCGGCAACGGCTGCCTCAAAGTAAAGCTGCGCCCCTACCTGTTCTGCCGTGTCAAATAATTCGGTTCCATGCGTTGCCAGCAGTGCTTTGTTCGCCGTGATGACATCAGAGCCTGAGTTCAGGGCCTGAAGAATATAGCTTCGAGCAGGCTCTAACCCACCCATAACTTCAACCACGATGTCGGCACCCAGAATTAGCGATTCGGCATCGGTGGTTAGCAGTTCTCGAGGAACACCAGCGTTGCGTGGCGAGTTCAGGTCACGAACTGCGATGCCAATTAGATCAAGCTCGGCTCCCACGCGGGCGGCAAGCTCGGTTCGGTTCTCAAGCAACAGGCGGGCAACCTGAGAGCCAACTGAGCCGGCTCCCAGCAGAGCAATTTTCAATGGACGATACTCACTCAAGGTTTATCCCTTTTCACTCTGCGTGCTTGATTTTGCGATTTCTTGGTAGCTAACGTCACGGGCAAATAAATCTGCCTCAGTTTCACCGCGGATGATTAATTTTGCCTGACCCGAACGTACCGCGACAACCGGCGGTCTGGTCAAAAAGTTGTAGTTGCTTGACAGCGAGTAACAGTAGGCGCCGGTCACCGCCACCGCTAGCAGGTCATTCGGCTGAATGTCTGCCGGTAAGTAGTCGTGCCTAACCACTATGTCGCCGCTCTCGCAGTGCTTACCCACAACGCGCGCCAACTGAGGTTTCGCAGTTGTGGTGCGGGATGCGATGCGAGCGTGGTACTCAGCCTCATAGAGCGCGGGTCGAGCATTGTCGCTCATGCCGCCATCTACCGAAACGTATTTTCGGAGCCCGAATTCATCGCCCTCGGTTACCTTGACATCTTTTATAGTTCCAACGTTGTAGAGGGTAATTCCGGCTGGACCAACGATATAACGCCCAGGCTCAAAGGCCAAAACAGGAAGCTTGATGCCCAACTCGGCGCAGGTTTCGGCTGCAACGGCAACAATAGCGTCAGCAAAATATTGAATTCCTGGTGCGTTATCACCAGGTTTATAAGAAACACCGAAACCCCCACCGAGGTTGATTTCAGGAATTTCGCCGCCGTTCAACAATTCTGCGTGCACGGCCAGCAATCGTTTGGTTGACTCTATGAAACCTTCGACGTTGAAAATTTGTGAACCAACGTGCTGGTGCAAACCCAAAAACTTCAGATGGCTGTGGCTTCTAATTTTTACAACCAGCTCTGGAACATCGGCGAGCGCTATACCAAATTTCTGGTCTTCTCTGGCGGTGGCCAGAAAATCGTGGGTGTTTGCGTGAACGCCTGTGTTAACCCGAAGTCGCACCGACTGAACTTTGTCTTGGGCCAGCGCGGCCGAGGCAATTCTTTCAATTTCGATTTCGCTGTCAACCACAATGGCACCGACGCCAGCGGTTACTGCTCGGCCGATTTCACGAAGTGACTTATTGTTCCCGTGAAGACCGATACGAGCTGGGTCGATACCACCGGCAAGAGCCGCGGCCAGTTCGCCACCGCTCGCAACGTCAATGTTTAGGCCCAACTCGTCAACCCAGCGAACAATTTCAGTAGACAAAAATGCCTTGCTCGCGTAATAAACCTTTGCGGCTGAACCGTGCCGTTTAGCCGCACCGTCTAGAGCATTTTTCGCACTGGTGGCACGTGCTCGAAAGTCATCCTCATCGATCACATAGAGAGGGGTGCCGTAGGTCGCAGCAAGTTCACCAACACCCACTCCGGCTATTTCCAGCTCGCCGGTAGCGCGACGAATAGCATGCTTCGGCCATACCTTGCAGTCAATGGCATTTACATCGTTTGGAATCTCAAGCCAATTTGGGGCTAGCTGGTTACTCATATCTACATCCGATCCGGAGCGCTGACGCCAAGAAGGTCAAGCCCATTACGCAGCACAACCGTGGTTGCATCGTTTAGCCAAAGACGGGTGTGATGTACATCTTCAGGTTCAGCCCCAGAGAGTGGGGTAACCCGGCAGTTGTCATACCAACGGTGATAACTGGCAGCTAGATCTTCGAGGAACCTTGCCACCCGGTGAGGTTCGCGGAACTGCGCAGCCTGCGAAACGGTTCGAGGAAATTCGATTAGCTTGGCCAACAGTTCAGATTCAGCCTCATGAGTCAATAACTCAGGCTTGAAAGTTTCGCGCTTCACACCGAGGCTCGCAGCGTTACGAGCAACCTGGATGGTTCTTGCGTGGGCGTATTGAACATAGAAAACCGGATTGTCGTTGGTCTTTTTGGTCAGTTGCTCTAAATCAACATCGAGGCTTGAATTAATTGATGATCTGGCGAGCGCATAGCGGGCGGCATCTTTGCCGACGGCGTCGACCAAGTCTTCCATGGTCACCACGGTGCCGGCTCGTTTAGACATGCGCACGGGTTCGCCATCGCGAACCAGGTTGACCATTTGGCCAATCAGAATCTCCATGTGTTCACCAGGCTGATCGCCGAAAGCAGCGCAAAGCGCCATCATTCTCGGAACATAGCCGTGGTGATCTGCGCCCAGCATGTAGATGCAGCGGTCAAAACCACGTTCACGCTTGTCTAGATAGTAGGCAATGTCGCCCGCTATGTAGGCCGCATTCCCGTCGCTTTTCAGAATCACCCGATCACGGTCATCCCCGAACTCGGTGGAGCGCAACCAGAGTGCACCCTCAGCCTCGAAAGTGTGACCAGCAGCGGTTAGTCGCTCAATCGCTCGACCGACGGCGTTGCTTTCATAGAGTGAGTTTTCGTGAAAGTAGACGTCGAAATCTACGCCGAAGTCGTGAAGTGATTCACGAATCTCGGCAAACATCAGGTCAACCCCGGCCGCTCTGAACTTTTCTTGGGCTTCGTCGTCGGGCAGCGCCAAGATGTCTTCGGCGGTTTCAGCCAGCACTCGATCTGCGATTTCTTGGATGTAGGCGCCGCCGTAACCATCTTCGGGGGCATCGAGGCCTCGGGCCCTCGCCAACAGCGAACGAGCGAAGCGGTCGATCTGAGCGCCGTGATCGTTGAAGTAGTACTCACGAGTGACTGCTGCGCCCTGGGCTTCGAAAATTCTTGCAAGGCTGTCTCCGACCGCTGCCCAGCGGGTACCGCCTAAGTGAATTGGCCCAGTTGGGTTCGCCGAGACGAACTCAAGGTTTAGTTTCACTCCTTGAAGGTCGCTACCTTTTCCAAAATTCGCGCCGGCCAAAACAATGGTTCGGGCCAGTTCTCCAGCAGCCGAGGCGTCGAGGGTGATGTTTATGAAACCTGGGCCTGCTACATCGACCTTGCTGATACCAACGACAGCCGACAGCTCGGCCTCTAGTAATTGAGCAAACTCTCGCGGGTTCGAACCAAACTTGCCTGCGAACTGCATTGCCACATTGGTGGCCCAATCACCGTGGTCTCGATTTTTTGGTCGCTCAATTACGACGGATTCAGGCAACTCGCCAGCGCCAATTTTGCCTTCCGCTTGCAAGAGCGAAAGAATGCGGATGATTTCCGCAGATAGGTCTGCTGGGGTCAAAGTATTGCCTTACTGATTTTTTTGGCGCTCGGTGGCAGTGCCACAACGCAAAACACCCTCTAAATCTTACCGATAAGGCTCGACCAAGAGGGTCTCTGAGTTATTTTGCGCCTTGTCGACAGCCAAACATAAGGGCATGTCTGTCTTTCTGGTGGCCTCCTGTTAGGGTTGTCATGACCCTTGGCCCCCATAGCTCAGGGGATAGAGCGCCGCTCTCCGGAGGCGGGTGCGCAGGTTCGAATCCTGCTGGGGGCGCGTGTTTGGAATCGACTGGCTTGAGCCTG